>JAQBQI010000032.1 GCA_028287085.1 Myxococcaceae bacterium | reverse complement strand
GACCGAGTACAGGCCGCTGGCCTCGGGCACCGACGCGGGCGGCACCTGGCCCGTGACGGAGGTGAAGACCTCGCGCGCGCTCGCGCTGCCCGAGACGTTGAGTCGGGTGTAGCCGCCCATCAGCACGAGCCCCGCGCCCGCGAAGGGGCGCCAGCCGCCCTGGACGCGCCACGACGAGCCGCGGTCGAGGCCGATGCCTAAGAGGCCCGACGAGGACTGCGAGCTGGTGCCCGCCGCGCGGATGAGGCCGTTGAAGGCGGAGAGGTAGACCTGCGGGGTGGTTCCGACCGAGGCCATCACGCGGAGGCGGCCGGGGAGCTCGATGTCGCCGCGGAGGGAGAGGGCGACGGGGGCCTCGGTGCCGGCCGCGACCTGGAAGTGGAAGGGGTCGGCGGCGGCGAGCGCGGGGGCTAGGACGAGCGAGCCGAGCAGGGCAAGGGCGAGGGCGGGGCGGCTATGCATGGGGTGGCCTCCATCGACGGCGCGGGGTGCATGGAGGGGTCTAGGTGCAGCCGACGTGCGCGGCGTTCACGCGGAGAAACAAGGGCCTTCGACGCGCACCTGCGGCCCGGTGTGCGCGCACGGACGCCACAGGCGCGCGCTCAGGGGGCGGTCGGGGTGACGGCGGGCTCGGGGACGAACAGTCGCACGGTGGTGCCCTCGCCGCGGCTGCTCTCGATGTCGACGGCGCCGCGGTGCGCGGTGAGGATGCGGTCGACGATGGCGAGGCCGAGGCCGGTGCCGGTGGTGCGCGTCGTGAAGAAGGCCTTGCGGGCGCTGTTGCGCACCTCGGTGTTCATCCCCTCGCCGGTGTCGATGACGGCGATCTCGCGCCCCGCGACGCCCTGACGGGTCTTGCGGGTGAGCGTGATGGTGAGCATTCCGCCGGTGCCCATGGCCTGCACGGCGTTCTCGATGACGTTCTCGAGGGCGTGGCGCAGCAGGTGGGCGTCGCAGTGGATGGGCGCCTCGGCGTCGGGGCTCGAGCGCAGGTCGACCTCGGTGCCGGCGCGCTCGGCGGGCCCGAGGCAGCGCGCGATGAGCTCGCGGGGGAGGGTCGCGCGGGCCTCGGGGTGCAGCGGCCGGGCGAGGGTGAGCAGGTCGGTGACGATGCGGTTGATGCGGTCGGCCTCCTCCTCGAGGATGCCGTGGAGGAGGTCGCGCTCGCGGGGGCTGAGCTGCGGCCGGCGCAGCGAGGCGACGGCGTTGAGGATGATGGCGAGCGGGTTGCGCACCTCGTGGGCGACGATGGCGGAGAGCTCGCCGACGGCGGCGAGGGCCTCGCGCTGCTCGAGGGCGACGCGCACGCGGGCGAGCTCGGCGTCGCGGCCGACGAAGGCCTCGGCCATGCGCGCGGTGAACGCGAAGGAGAGCGCGCCCAGGTGGATGAACATGAAGTGCTCGACCAGGAAGGGCGACGGGAGGTGGGTGACGCCGGTGGTGGCGTCGTGCACGACGGCGCACGCGACGAGGAAGTACGAGAGGGCGACGCCCCACATCCAGCGGCCCTGGGCGCGGGCGGCGCGGATGAAATAGAAGGTCGTCGCCACGAGGCCCGCGAGCACGGCGGGGAGCATCAGGGCCTGCCCGAGCGGGGAGGCGACCGCCTCGCGGTACTCGATGGTGTAGGGCCCGAGCACGGCGCGCTGCACGAGGGAGTGGGCGTCGATGATGACGCCGAGGAGGGCGAAGGTGACGGCGACGGCGGACCACGCGTAGGTGGCGAAGAGCCAGCGGCGGGCGGCGGGGTAGGCGCCGGAGAGGCGCAGCGCGAGGTCGAGGTGGACGGGGATCGAGCCGAGGCCGGCGGCGACGCGCACCTGCTCCCAGGGGATGAGGCCGACGGGGTCGTGGCCGTAGCGGAGCACCGAGGCCAGGTCGTAGAGGACGCCGAGCCCGAGCAGCGCGCCGAAGCAGCGGGCCTCGGCCTGCGGGCGGCGGAAGAGCCCGACGAACGCGAACTTCGCGAGGATGAAGACGTAGACGGTCAGCCACGCGAAGGTGACGCTGGCGAAGGGGTTCACGGTCGACCCTGGAGTGTAGCGAGGAAGTCGCCCGCGAGGCCCCCGTGCTGCGAAGTTGGCACCGCGGGGGGCGCCATGATGGAATCCCGGCCGATGAGGAACTCCATGCACGCGTGGTTGCTCGGGCTCGCGGCGGCCGGTGTGGTCGCGCTCGGGTCGTCGGCCGCGCAGGCCCAGCAGGGCGGGTACACCGTGGTCGGAGGCACCCCCAACGGGACCTCCCAGATCGCGGTGGTCCCATCGGCGACCAACGAGCCGGGGTCGCGCACCCTCGGCACGCGGCGCATCAACGGCTCGCGGGCCCACCGGCCCGAGGAGTACGGCGGCGTCACGCCGGGCGTCTCGCTGCCGACGGGCTTCCGCCGCATGGCGCGGGCCGGCAACGCGCGCGTGCCCGTCGTGGCGTGGCCGGGCTTCCAGATGCAGCCCGGCGGCAGCCGCGTCTTCGTCGCGATGACCCGCCCCGCCGTCGTCACCGAGACGCGCACCCCCCTCCAGCGGGTGTTCCACATCGCGGGCGGGCGCGTCGGGCTGTCGAACAACCGCCGCCCGCTCATCACCGAGGCCTTCGACACGCCCGCGGTGCGCGCCTTCCTGCGCCCCGTGCGCGGCGGCGTCGACCTCGTGATCAACGTGCGCGCCGAGGTCGAGCACCGCACGTCCCAGGAGGTCGGGCCCCAGGGGCTCAACTTCGTCTACGTCGACTTCCCTCCGTTCCAGGCCCCCGACACCCTGCGGCTGCGCCTGCCCAGCGGCGCCATCCAGCAGATCGAGGTGGGCGCCCCCGTCACCACCAACGCGGTGGTGCCGCGCGAGCGCGAGCCCACGCTCAACGGCCCCGGCGTCGTCATCAACCCGGGCGGCGACAACGAGCGCCCGCCCGCGATGCGCTGAGCCGCCCGGCGCGCCTCCTGTGCCGACGGGCTGAAGCCCGCGGCAACCACGGAGACATCGACCACCCATCAAAAAGCCCGCGGAGCGGGCTTTCATTGGATCGACATCGGTAGTCATTGTTGCCGCGGGCTTCAGCCCGTCGGCACCGCGGGCGTCGCGCCCGGACCCGTGAACGAGACCTCCTCTCCCATGGCGCCCCCGCTCCACCTCTGCCCGATCACCGCCCGCTCCCCCCGCGACGCCGCGGGCCTCGGTCATACCCTCCTGGGTAAAGCCGACCGCGGCGAGGCCTGGCTCGCCTGCTCGCTCGTCACGGGTCCGGTCGTCGTGCTCGGCGCCCGGCAGCGCGCCGCGGCGGTCACCACCCACCCCGCCGTCGTGGGCCGGCGCAGCACCGGCACGGCCGCCTGGGTGGGGCGCGGCGCGCTCTGGTGCTCGCTCGCGCTGCCCTCGCTCGACGCGCTCTACGCCGACGCCACGCCCGCGACGCTGCTCAACCGCAACGTGCGCCCGTGGCTGCGCGGCTTTACCCGATCGGGTATTCCCGCGGCGTACTTCGGCCGCGAGTGGGTCGCCGTCGCGCACCGCCCGGCCGCGGTGCTGGGCTACGACCTGTCGCCCGCGGGCGCGCTGCTGCTGGAGATGATCGTCGGGTGGGACGACCCCGTCGCGCTGCCCGCCGAGCACGCCGCGCCCGCCGAGCGCGCGCTCGACCGCTGGCGGGGGAAGGCGCCCGTCGCGCTGGGCGCGGG
>JAQBQI010000793.1 GCA_028287085.1 Myxococcaceae bacterium | reverse complement strand
TCTCGACGACCGCGGGCGGAGGCGGCGGCGGCGGGTCTTCGGGCGGCGCCTCGGCCGGGAGGTTCATCATCAGCCGCTGCACGCCTTCGGTGAGCGGGCGCACCGCGGGGCACGCGTCGGCGAACTTGTCGCGCGCGACCTTGGCGAAGTGCTTCGCGACGAAGTCGAGGTCGGCGAGGGTCTTACGGTCGTTCGCGGTGACCGCGAGGTTGGGGAGCACCGTGTCGCAGCTCTTGATGATCCACTCGACGGCGTTGACCCGGCCGCGCATGCGCTTCTGCTCGGGGTACGCGGTGGTCCAGTAGTCCTCCATGATGACGGCGAGCACCGAGAGGCCGGTGACGAGGCCGTCGAGCCCGCGCGACGTGTACAGCCCGAAGGTCATGTACGACGCGACCAGCAGGTCCTTCGAGCGGTTCTGGAGAATCTCCGTCGCGTTGTCGATGACCTTGCGCCACTGGATCTGGCCGCCCGACGGCGAGTCGCGCTTGGCCACCTCGTCGCGCAGCTCGGCGTACTGCGGGTCGGTGCTCGCGTTGGCCCCGGCGGGCGTGTCGTCCGAAATCGGTGCGGTCCAGGGCTGCGCGCGGGAGCGGAGTTCTTCGACGTCCATCGACCACCGTGAAGCTGAAGGGTTGCGAGCGGAGACCTCGGAGCGAAGACCCGGGAGGCTTACGCCCACCCGAGCGCCGAGAGAAGGGATTCCAGCGGCGAGTTCCACTGGGTGATCGCAGCTTGGTGGGCGGGCGAGAGCGACTGCCGCGCCTGCGCCACGGCCTCGGGCCGGTGCGTCCACAGCGGCCAGTGCTGCGCCGCCGCGTCCTCGGGGTTTACCAGGAACCGTAAGATCGACCCCGACGGCGGGCCCATCCCGACGAGCATCCGGGCGGGCGTCGACTCGGTCCACACCACGGTCGGCACGAAGGCGCCCTGGAGCCGCCGGCGCAGCAGCTCGAGCCACGCGAAGAGGTCGAGGTCGCCGGTGAGCGGGCCGTCGAGCACGATGGCCGGGCGGCTCGGGCGCACCCGCGCGGCGTCGCAGGCGTCGACGGCGGTCTTGAGCGCGTACCAGCAGGTGGCGGCCTGCGGGTCGCCCGTCATGCGCGGCAGCACCTGCGCCGAGGTGAAGGTCTGGAGCGCGTGCATGCAGACCACGTCGACCTGCGCGAGGTCGTGCGGCGTCGGCAGGCGGAGGTTGCGCGACCACGCCGTGAGCAGCTGCGCGTCGGCGCGCCCGAGGTCGCGCAGGATGCGCGTCGCGTCGCGCAGGAAGAGCCCGTAGCCGAGCGGCGCGCCCGACCAGCGGGTGGCGAGCCAGGTCGGGTCGACCCGCGCGAAGACCGTCATCGGGTACACGCGCCCGACGCGGTCGTGGCTCGCGATCATGGCGCCGAGCGTGGCGGGCAGCGACGGGTGCCCGTGGTGGAGGAAGTAGAGCGGCTCGGTGGGGAAGGGCGCGCCCATGCGCCCGAGGGTCTCGAGGGCCTCCTGCACCCAGACGTCGAGCGCCTGGGCGGCCTGGTCGGAGGCGTTGATCCGCACGAAGTCCCCCTGGGCGGGGATCTTCCCGTAGACCCCGAGCGCGTCCCGATCGGCGGCGGCGGATCCCATGTCAGGGCGACGGCTTCGGTGGGTTCAGTTGCTGTGGTGGCGGCGGCGGCGGCGGGAGGACGACGAGCTCTCCTCCGCGGGGGCGGAGGGCATCCCCGGCACGCCGGAGAGGTTGCACTGGCGCCCGCGGCGGGCGATGGGGTGCGGCGCGGTCACGCCCGCCGAGCGGAAGGGCAGCAGGAAGCGGCCCGTCGAGGCGTTGTCGGAGCGCGGCACGCCGAAGAAGGGGTTCTCGGCGCGCGAGGGGCGGATGTCGATGCCGACCTCGATGTCCTGGTCGCGCAGGCGCCAGACCACCGAGAAGATGCGGGCCTCGGGGGCGCCGCGGACGACGCCGGCCTCGAGCAGGCGGAAGAGGCCCCACTCGCCCTCCTGCTCGATGGTCTCGTCGGTGCCGTTGATGCCGCGCGCGCGGATCTTCGCGCCGCGCTGCGCGCCCGCCCCGGGCCAGTGGAACTGGTGCCACTCGGGCGGGCCGTTGCGGTACTGGAGCGCCTCGCCGTCGACCGTGAAGGTCAGCTCGGCGATCGACGGCGTCGCGCGCAGGCGCACCTCGAAGTCGACCCGCGGCACGTCCGAGCCCGCGGGGAAGAGCACCGTGGTGAGGTCCTGCGAGCGGTTGAGGAAGGTGCGCAGCTCGGGCCGCCAGTTGTCGGCCATGTCGTTACCGAGCCGCGTGACGAACTCGTACTGATCTCCCCGCCGCGCGATGTCGGCGGTCAGCGCCTCGGTATAGAACGCCCACACCGCGCCTCGCGTGGGACGGTAGAAATCCGCGACGTCGCTGAAGGCCGCGTCCTGGCCGCTGGCCGAGAAGGGGTAGCGGTTGTGGAGCGTGCGCGCGTAGGGCACCACGACGGCGCTGCACCAGCGGTCCGAGCCCGCCCCCGCGAGCGCGCTGGTGGCGCGCTGCACGGTGAACTCGATCGGCGGCGGGAGGAGGTTCATCAGCACCGGGCGCGACTGCACCACGGCGCCGTTGATGAGCGACTGCGTGCGGGTCTGCGCCGTGGTGAGCGCCGTGATCAGCGGCACCGTCGGCGCCACCGGGTTGTCGAGGTGCGTCTGCAGCGCGTCGCGCACGATCTGGAGCTGCTCCTGGTAGGTGCTGAGCGCCGTCGGCCCGGGGGGCGGCGGGGGCGGCGGGGGC
>JAQBQI010000782.1 GCA_028287085.1 Myxococcaceae bacterium | reverse complement strand
CACCGAGGCGGCGGGCGCGACCCGCACCGAGGCGGCCGTCGCGATGATCCCGCAGATCGCGCTGTCGGCGCGGTACACGCGGCTCTCGCCGATCACGCAGCCGGCGCTCAACTTCGGCGCGCTCTCGTCGGGCTCGTCGCAGCCCTTCTGCGTCGACGCCAACGGCGGCATCGTGCTCGGCTCGCGCACCGCGGGCGGCGCGCTCAACTGCCCCAACGGCGCGGGGGCCATCCCCGCCGCGCCGGCGACGGGCGGCAGCTCGGGGTTCTCGTTCCCGGTCATCCTCGACAACATCGTGTTCAACGGCACCGTGACCGTGCCGCTGACGGACATCCCCTTCCGCCTGGCGCGCGTGTACGAGGCCGCGGGGCTCACGGTGGAGGCGCGGCGGCTCGACGAGCTCTCGGCGCGCGCGCAGGCCGCGGCCGACGCGCGGGTGGCCTTCTACGAGTACGTGCGCGCCTCGGGCCAGGTGATGGCCGCGGCGCAGGCGCTGGAGTCGGTGCAGCAGCACCGCGCCGACCTCGCGCGCTTCGTCGAGGCCGGCACCGTCGCGCGGGTCGACCTGCTGCGCGTCGAGGCGCAGGTCGCCGAGAGCGAGCGGCTCGTGCTCGCCGCGCGCGAGGGGCAGAGCCTCGCCCAGGCGCAGCTGCGCCAGCGCATCCACGCGCGCGAGGGCGAGCGCTTCGAGCTGGGCGAGGCCCTCGACGGCGAGCTGCCCGTGCCCGGCACCGCCAACCAGCTCATCGACCGCGCGCTGCAGTCGCGGCCCGAGCTGCTGAGCCTCGACCGCCAGACGCACGCGCTCTCGGCCAACCTCGCCGCGACGCGGGCGGGGATGTTCCCGAGCATCTCGGGGCAGTTCAGCGTCGACGTCGCCAACCCCAACCAGCGCTTCGTGCCGCAGACCAACGACTTCAACACCACCTGGTCGGCGACCATCCAGGCGCAGTGGTCGCCCACCGGGGCCTTCTCCGCGAGCGCCGCGGCGAGCCGCCTCGCGGCCCAGCGCGCGGGCCTCACCGCGCAGCTCAACCAGCTGCGCGAGGGCACCGAGATCGAGGTGCGCAGCGTGTGGATCTCCGCGCAGACCTCCCGCGCCGCCATCGAGTCGGCCCGCCGGCAGGTGCTCTCGGCCGAGGAGAGCTACCGCGTGCGCCGCGAGCGCTTCCAGGCCGGCAGCGCGGTCTCGAGCGACCTCACCGACGCCGAGCTCGACCTGCTGCGCGCCCGCCTCGCCCTGGTCAACGCCAACGTCGACCTGCGCGAGTCGCTCGCCCGCCTGCGCCGCGCCGTCGGCGAGCGCGAGCCCGACTGACCGCCGCCGCCCTCCCCCTCGCCCCCGCATTTCGACCACTCGCCAACGGACGGCCCGCGTCCGAGGTTGTGCGCGCGCTCGGCGGCGGACATTCTCCGCCGCGGACCCCGTAAGACCCCCCTAAGAACCAACCAGACAGCGCGGAGGCGATCGAAGCATGTGCGGCATCATTGGATACGTCGGGAACGAGGAGTGTGCCCCCATCCTGCTGGAGGGACTGCGGCGGCTCGAGTACCGCGGGTACGACAGCGCCGGCGTGGCGGTGCACGACGGCCGTGACCTCAACGTGCGGCGCGCCGCGGGCAAGCTCACCGCCCTCGGCGACGTGCTCGCGCGCGACCCCGTGCACGGCACCACGGGCATCGGCCACACGCGCTGGGCGACCCACGGCAAGCCCGCCGAGCGCAACGCCCACCCGCACGTCTCGGGCGACATCGCCGTCGTGCACAACGGCATCATCGAGAACCACGTCGAGCTGAAGCACCAGCTCCAGGCGCAGGGGAGAGAGTTCCTGTCGGACACCGACACGGAGATCGTCGCGCACCTCGTCGACCTCGCCACACAGCGGGGCCTCGACCTCTTCGAGGCCGTGCGCGAGACGCTCAAGGTCATCCGCGGCGCCTACGCCATCGCGGTGATCTCGCGCAAGGACGCGTCGCGCGTCGTGCTGGCCAAGAACGCCTCGCCCCTCGTGCTGGGCGTCGGCGAGGGCGTGATGCTCGCCGCCAGCGACGTGCCCGCGCTGCTCGCCCACTCGCGCGACGTGATCTTCCTCGAGGACGGCGAGATGGCCGAGATCACCCGCGGCGGGGCGCGCATCGAGACCGTCGCGGGCGAGCGCGTCGAGCGGGCGCCCACGCGCATCACGTGGTCGCTGATGCAGGCCGAGCGCGGCGGGTACAAGCACTTCATGCTCAAGGAGGTGCACGAACAGCCGCGCGCCCTCGAGGACACCCTGCGCGGCCGCGTGATGCTCGAGGACGGCTGCCTCGAGCCCGGCGAGATGGGCATCGGCGTCGAGGACGCCAAGGCCATCAAGCGCGTGGTCTTCCTCGCGTGCGGCACCAGCTACCACGCGGCGCTGCACGGGCGGTACCTGCTCGAGGGCCTCGCGCGCGTGCCCGCCGTCGCCGAGCTCGCGAGCGAGTTTCGCTACCGCGACCCGGTGGTGGGAGAGGGCGACCTCGTCGTCGCCGTGTCGCAGTCGGGCGAGACCGCCGACACCCTCGCCGCCGCCAAGGAGGCCAAGGAGCGCGGCGCGCGCATCCTCGCCGTCGTCAACGTGCAGGGCAGCGCCATCGCGCGCATGGCCCACGGCACGCTCTACACGCACGCGGGCCCGGAGATCGGCGTGGCCAGCACCAAGTGCTTCACCGCGCAGCTCGCCGCGCTCACGATGCTGGCGATCCACCTGGGCCGCGCGCGCGGCACGCTCTCGGCCGAGAAGGGCCGCGCGCTGCTCGCGGAGTTCGTGCAGATCCCGAACAAGATGCGCACCGCGCTCGAGGGCGCGAAGCACGTCGAGTCGGTGGCGCGGGCGATCCTGCACACGCGCGACGCGCTCTTCCTCGGCCGCGGGCTGTCGAGCGCCATCGCGCTCGAAGGCGCGCTCAAGCTGAAGGAGATTTCGTACGTGCACGCCGAGGGCTACGCGGGCGGCGAGATGAAGCACGGCCCGCTCGCGCTGGTCGACCGCGAGATGCCCGTGGTGTGCCTGCTGCCGAGCGACAGCACCCTCGAGAAGATGCTGTCGAACGTGCAGGAGGTGCGGGCGCGCGACGGCAACGTCATCGCCATCGTCGACGACGAGCGCGTCGCCAAGGACCTCGCGACCCACACCATCAAGGTGCCCGCGACGGTCGAGGCGCTCACCCCGCTGCTCACCATCGTCCCGCTGCAGCTGCTCTCGTACTACGTCGCCGACCTGCGCGGCACCGACGTCGACCAGCCCCGCAACCTCGCCAAGACCGTCACCGTCGAGTAGTCCCGCGCCGCGGGCACCGTGGACCGTGAAGTCCCCGGTGCCCGCGTCACTGACGCGCGGGCGATGCCCTCAGCGCCAGCCGCCCGGGGTCATCTGCCAGCCGCGCCCGTGACGGACGATGCGCGGCGCCATCCAGCGGGCCCGGGGGCGCGGCGGCGCCTCGAAGTGGCCGGCGTTCCAGGCGTACTGGTTGTTGGTCCACTCCCAGCGGCCGGCGACCCAGACCTGGCCCGGCGGCACCATGCGCGGCTGGCGCTCGCGGCGCGGCGGCGGCGGCGCCTGCGGGATCATCACCACCGGCGGCGGCGCCGTCGGGTACGCGGTCGGCACCGCCACCGGCTGCGGCACCGGCTGCGGCATCTGCTGCTGCATCCCGCCGCCACCGCCCCAGCGCCCGGGGCGGAAGCGGTAGCGCCCGCCCTCGTTCTGCCACTGCGGCTGCTCCCAGGTCTGCGCCGGCTGCGGCGGGCGCTCCCAGTGCCCGGAGGTCCAGTCGTGGCGGGTGCCGTTCCAGTTCCAGAATCCGGCCACCCAGAGGAAGCCCGGGCCGGGCGACGGCGGGGTCATCTCCGCGCGCGGCGGCGGCGGCGGAACGTTGACGATCACCGTCTGCTGCGCGCTGGCCGCCAGGGGGGCGAGCAGCAGACCGAAGGCGACGAGCGTGGCGCGTAGCGAAATGGCCATTGGGAGACTCCTGAAACGGGGTGACGTAGGCGCCCGGCGAACGCGTCGGGGTACCTCCACCGACGGCCGCTGAGCGGGCCTTCCTACGGTCCCGGGGGCGCAAATCGCAGCCCCCCGACGCGCGCCAAATGCCGAGAGCGCTGCGGGTTCAATCCCGCTTACGCGGCCGCGGGATGTTGTGGGCGACGAGCTTCGCGACCAGCGTGCGCCGCGGCATGCCGAGCTGCGCTGCGGCCTGCGTCTGGTTGCCGGCGCAGCGCTCGAGCGCGTCGACGATGCGCTGGCGCTCGAGGGCCTCGAGCTCGCCGCGCAGCGGTCCGCCGGCGGGGGG
>JAQBQI010000772.1 GCA_028287085.1 Myxococcaceae bacterium | reverse complement strand
CGCCCTCGCCAACGTCGCCGCGAACGGCTGCACCGCGGGCGTCTGCGGCGTCGTGCGCTGCGCCGCGAACTTCGGCGACTGCGACGGCGCGGCGCCCAACGGCTGCGAGGTCGACACCCGCACCGCCGTCGCCCACTGCGGCGGCTGCGGGCGCGCGTGCAACCTCCCGCACGCCACCTCGAACTGCAACGCCGGCGTCTGCGGCGTGGCGAGCTGCGCCGCGGGCTTCGCCGACTGCGACCTCGATCCGAGCAACGGCTGCGAGGTCAACCTCCAGACCGAGAACGCCCACTGCGGCACCTGCACGACCGTCTGCGGCGCGGGCCAGGTCTGCTCGATGGGCGCGTGCGGCACGACCTGCGCGGCGCCGCTCGTGACCTGCACTGCCGGCGGCGCGTCGGCCTGCGCCAACACCGCCATCGACCCGGCGAACTGCGGCGCCTGCGGCAACGCCTGCGCGCTCGCCGGCGCCGCGGCCAGCGGCTGCGCGGGCGGCACCTGCACGGTGCTGGGCTGCGCCGCGGGCCTCGGCAACTGCGACGGCGTGGCGGTCAACGGCTGCGAGACCGGCCTCGCGACCAGCGCGGCGAACTGCGGCGCCTGCGGCCGCGCGTGCGCCCTGCCCAACGCGACCTCCACCTGCGCGGCGGGGGCGTGCGCGGTGACGACCTGCGCGGCGGGGTTCCGCGACTGCAACGCGGCCGCGGCGGACGGCTGCGAGGTGAACACCCGCACCGACAACGCCAACTGCGGCGCGTGCGGGACCACCTGCGCCGCGGGCCAGGTGTGCGCCGCGGGCGCGTGCGTGACGACCTGCGCGGCGCCGCTCACGGTCTGCTCGGGCGGCTGCGTGAACACCACCAACGACCCGGCCCACTGCGGCTCGTGCCCGACGGTCTGCCCGACCGCGCCCAACACCGTCCCGGTGTGCGCGGCGGGCACCTGCGCCTTCGTCTGCGCGCCGGGCTTCGGCGACTGCGACCGCAGCGCGGGCAACGGCTGCGAGGTCAACCTCGCGACCACGGTCGCGCACTGCGGCGCCTGCGGGGCGGCCTGCCCGGCGCGCGCCAACGCCGCGAGCACCTGCGCGGCGTCGACCTGCGGCTACCTCTGCGCGACGGGCGCGGCCGACTGCGACAGCAACGCCGCCAACGGCTGCGAGGTGAGCACCCTGACCAGCGTCGCCAACTGCGGCGGCTGCGGGACGGTGTGCCCGACCTACGCCAACGCGAGCCCGACCTGCGCGGCGAGCGTGTGCGGGTCGTCGTGCGGCGCCGGCTTCGGCGACTGCGACGGCAACCCGACCAACGGCTGCACCAGCCTGCAGGCCGACCCGCTGAACTGCGGCGGCTGCGGGGTGGTGTGCGCCGCGGGGCGGCCCTGCACCAACGGGGTGTGCCTCGACGCGGCGAGCTGCCGCTCGATCAAGCAGACCAACCCCGCGGCGGCCGACGGCGTGTACACGGTCGACCCCGACGGCGTCGGGGGCAACGCGCCCTTCAGCGTCTACTGCGAGATGACCACCGCCGGCGGCGGCTGGACCGTCGTGTCGTACATCCGCGCGCCCTCGCAGTGGAACACCGCGGTCTTCACCAACACCGGCACCGTGGGCGACGCCGCGGCGGGCTTCTCCATGGGCGGCGTGCTCGCCGCGAGCGCCGCGACCTTCACCGACCGGATCATCATCTACCGCCGGCTGATCGAGAACGGCGTCGACCTCGGCACGCAGTGGATGCAGACCTACCGCGCCGACGGCAACGCGGTGCGCTTCACGCAGTTCAACGTCGACGGCGGCTGGGCCTACCGCGACAGCTTCGGCTACACCGACGCGAGCGCCGGCAGCGTGTGCTCGCACGGGTGCAGCACCTTCCGCGGGCTCGGGATGTTCCACGACTTCTCGGGCATCCGGTACGCGGGCACGCAGACGGGCGACTACGGCTGCCGCGACGGCAACAACATCTGCTGGATGCCCCGCAGCGGCAGCTGCAACGTCGGCGACACGCGCTGCTCGTACCTCACCGGCACGGGCGAGGGCGTCATCTACGCCGGCCGCTGACCGCCCCGGGATTCACCGACGCAGGTGAAATATTTCACCTGCGTCGGTGAAATCCGCCCCCCCCCGACTACAGACCCTCGCGGCGGATCGCCACGTAGTTCGAGCCCACCGTGCGGAGGTTGTGCACCACGCCGGTGGCGCAGCCGCGGGCCTCGAAGGTCCACAGGCTGCCCCACGGGTCGGAGCCCGACTCGAAGAGCACGATGTGCCCCGCCCCGTCGGTGTTGTACGTGAGCGCGTCGCCCGGGCGCACCGCGGTGCGCGCCACCCGCGACCAGTGCGTCGTGCTGTTGACGAAGTTGTACGTGGAGTACGGGTGCCGATCGACCGTCACCGGCGAGGCGCTCGGGATCTGCCAGACCTTCGCCACGAAGCCCGAGCAGTCGGCCCCGTAGCTGCCCGTGTGCGAGCAGCTCGGGCAGCTGCCCGAGCATGATCCGTGGTTGGCGCCGTCGGTGCCCCACGAGCCGTGGCCCCAGTAGTACGAGTAGCCCACGGCCGTGCGCGCCAGCGAGAAGATCTGCCCCACCTCGGCGGGCGTGCCCGGGGTGACGGGGCCGGTGCCCGCGTCCATCACGGGCGTCGGGGGGTCGCCGCACACGCTCGCGTCGAAGGAGCCTTCGGCCACCAGGTACGCGCCCGAGGCCCAGCCCGAGAAGGTGCCCGCGCGGACGTTCCACCAGCCGGTGGTGGGGCCGCCGAGCACGGTCACGCGGGTGCCGCACGAGAGCACCGTCAGGATCGCGTTGCTCGTGCCGACGCCGCTGCGGAGGTTGAGCGAGGTGGCCGTCACGCGCAGCGTGGCGCCCATCGTCGGCATCGCGGGCTCGGCGTCCATCACGGGCGCGCCGCCGTCGGGCGTGAGGTCGGGCGTGAGGTCGTCGGGGCCGGTGTCGGGCGCGCCCGCGTCGATCGCCGCGCGGGGGACGTCGGCCGCGG
>JAQBQI010000771.1 GCA_028287085.1 Myxococcaceae bacterium | reverse complement strand
GCTCGAAGGGCTGCGCGCGCGGGTCGACGGCGCGCTCGCGGCGGGCGTCCCGCTGGCGGTCGGCGAGCTCGCGCTCGACGGCAACGCGCTGATGGCGGCGCTCGCGATCCCGCCGTCGCGCGAGCTCGGGGTGCTGCTCGCGGCGCTGCTCGAGCGGGTGCTCGACGACCCGTCGCTCAACACGCCCGACGCCCTCCTGGCGCTCGCGCGCGCCGCCCGAACGCCGCAGGTCTGAGGCCCCGCGGGGGCGGCATTCAGCGTTGCCATTGCGGCAAAGGTTCCCTACCGTGGGCCGACCATGAGGGACGGTCGCAACCACGGGCGGGCGAGATGGATCGGCGCGTTGGCGCTGGTCGGCGGCTGCGGGCTCGGCAACCCCGACCTCGTCTTCACCGCCGACGTCGGGGTGCCGCCCGTCGACACCGGGCTCGACGTCCCGACCGACGTCGGCTTCGACGCGGGCTTCGACGTCCCGGCCGACCTCCCTCTTGACCGCCCCGACGTGCCCGCCGACCTGGGCTTCGACGTCCCCGATCTCGGCGTCGACCGTCCCGACGTGCCGACCGACGTGGGCGTCGACGCGCCCGATGTCGGTGTCGACGTGCCCGACGTCGGCGTCGACGTGCCCGATGTCCCCGACGTCGTCGATGCGCCCGACGTCCCCGACGTCCCCGACGTGCCCGTCGACATGCCTCCGGTCTGCCCCGCGGGGCAGACGCTGTGCGGGGCGACCTGCTTCGACCTCGCCGCCGACCCGTCGCACTGCGGCGCGTGCACGACCGCCTGCGCGCTGCCCAACGCCGTCGCGGGCTGCGCCGCGGGCGCCTGCGTCGTCGCCTCGTGCACCGCGGGCTTCGGCAACTGCGACGGCAACCCCGCCAACGGCTGCGAGACCAGCGTCGTCGCCGACGACGCCCGCTGCGGCGCGTGCACCAACGTCTGCGGGGCCGACCGCTACTGCACGGCCGGCGCGTGCACCCCGTCGCGCGACTGCGCCGAGCTGCACCGCCGCCGGCCCGCCCTGCCCAGCGGGACGTACTCCCTCGACCTCGACGGCGCCGGCGCGGGCGCGCCCGCCGACGCGCGCTGCGACATGGTCACCGACGGCGGCGGGTGGACCCTCGTCTTCGACTCCAACACCTCCGCCAACTACGACCAGGTCGACGTCGGCTGGTCGCGCGCCGACGTCGCGGCCGGGCTGCTCGCGAGCGGCGCGGCCACCGAGGCCCTCATCGCGCACCGCGACGCGAGCTTCGTCCCGGTGCCGGGCGTCTCGACGGCGCGCTTCGCGGTGCCGGCGATGTGGCGCTCGCGCTCGCCCTTCGCGGTGGCCGCCCAGGACGAGAGCGTGCTGGCCTTCCTCAGCGGCAGCGCCACCGGGGAGACCCACCGGCTGCGCTACGGCTACCAGAACTTCGCCGGCTACTGCGGCTCCGCGTGGGACGCGGGCTCGTCCTTCGGGCGCATCTGCCTCGAGGGCACGACCGCCCCCTTCTTCACGACCTTCGCCAACAACGACCTCGACTACTGCTCGCTGAGCTCGCTGGTCTGGTACGGCGCCGGCAACCCTGTTCCGTACCGGTGCGGCGCCGCGCGGCGCTTCACCATCTACGTGCGCTAGCGCATCGCCTCGACGCTTCGCGCGATCGGTGTTACCCCGGGCGCCGAAACCTCCAATGGGCTGGATCGATCTGCACTGCCACCCCCTCCCGGGCATCGACGACGGAGCGCGCTCGGCGGAGGACGGCGCCGCGCTCCTCGCGGGCCTCCACGGGCTCGGCTTCGAGACGGTGGTCGCCACGCCCCACGTGCGCAGCGGCGTCTGGGACAACCGCATCGAGAGCCGCGCCGCCGCCCACACGGTGCTCGCCGCCGTGATGGCCGAGGCGCAGCGCCGCGGCGAGGTGCTCCCCACGCTGCTGCTCGCGGGCGAGCACATGTTCGACGACGTGCTGCAAGACCTGCTGCGCAAGGGCGAGGCGCTCACGTACCCGGGCGGCGGCGCGGCCCTGGTGGAGTTCCCGTACGACAACATCCCGATGCGGGTCGAGCTGCAGCTCTGGCGCATGGCCAAGACCGTGCGGCCCGTGCTCGCGCACCCCGAGCGCTACACGCCGGTGCAGCAGTCCGACGACAAGCTCGACGAGCTGGTGGGCGCCGGCGCGTGGCTGCTGCTCGACCTGATGTCCCTCGTCGGCGCCTACGGCCGGCGGGCGCAGGAGTGCGCCGAGCGCATCCTCCGCGCGGGCAAGTACACCGCCGCGTGCACCGACGCGCACAAGCCCTCCGACGTCGAGGTCGTGGCCCGGGGCATCGCCGCCCTGCGCGCGGCCCGCGGCGACGCGGAGGTGCAGCGACTCCTGGTCGACGGCCCGGCGAAGGTGCTCGCCGCCGCCGGCACCCCGAAGGCGCAGTGAACCCCCGAGTGAGCGACGCTCCCGCGACGACCCCAGTGCCCGCCCCGACGCACCGCCAGTGGCAGGTGCGCCTCCTCGTGTCGCTGCTGGTGGCCGGCGCCTTCCTGCTGTTCATGCGGCGGGGCGGCGTGCCCCTGCTGCCCAAACGCGAGTACTTCGAGTTCGTGAAGTGGTGGACGGTGCCGACGTATTTCGCGTCGCTCCTCATCGTCCACTGGTTCCGCGCCTGGCGCTGGAACTACCTCCTGCGCCCGGTCGCGAAGGTGCCGACCAGCCGCATCATCGCGTACGCCTGGGTGGGCTTCTTCGCGATCATGATGCTGCCGCTGCGCATGGGCGAGGTCGTGCGCCCCATCCTCCTGCGCCGCGAGGGGAACATCTCGGGCTCCGCGGCGCTCGGCACCATCGCCGCCGAGCGCGTGCTCGACGGGCTCTTCGTCGCGCTGCTCCTCGCCGCCACGCTCCGCTTCGTGCCGCGCCCGCCGCTCGAGGGCGTCACCTTCAGCGGCATTCCGGTACAGATGGTCGTCCATTACGGGTACCTCACCGTGGCGGTGTTCTCCGCCGCCCTCTTCGTGCTGGGCTTCTTCCTGGCCGCGCGCAGGCTCGCCGAGAGACTCACGGCGGCGATCGTCGGTCTCGTCAGCCAGCGCCTCGCGACCCGGCTCTCGCGCATGGTCGGCGACCTCGCCGACGGCCTGCGCTCGCTGCCCGACCCCAAGCTCATGGGGCCCTTCCTCCTCCAGACGGCCATCTACTGGACCGTCAACGCCCTCGGCATGTGGCTCCTCGGCTACGGCTGCGGGCTGCCCATGACCCCGGCGCAGGGCTTCGCCGTGATGGGCGTCCTGGCGATGGGCATCCTGCTCCCCGCGGGGCCCGGCCTCTTCGGTCCCTTCCAGTACTCGATCTTCCTCGCGCTGATGCTGTATTTCCCCGAGCACGACGTGCGCACCAAGGGCAGCGTCTACGTCTTCCTGATGTACGCGTGCCAGTTCGTCTTCACGAGCATCGCGGGCATCGGCTCGCTCTTGTGGGCGCACATCGACCCGCGCACCGCCCTCGACGAAGCGCCCGCCTCCGTGCCGCCGCCCGTCAGCCCGTAGGCCGACGGTTACTTGCGTTCCGGCGGCCGATCCGGGAAGGGTCGCAAGGAGATGTGGTCCCAACGGCTTGGCGGTCTCGCGGCGGTGGTGATCTCCCTGGCGTCGGCCACCGCGGAGGCCCGCACCGTCCGCGACGAGCCCTACTCCATGGAGACCACCTGGAACGCCGCCGTGCGCCTCGTGCGCATCGACATGGGCATGCCCATCCTCGAGCGCGACCAGGACATGGGCTTCTTCACCTTCAGCTACCGCGAGGGCGCGCGCACCGTGCCGGGCTCGGTCGAGATGGTGCGCACCGAGGTCGATGGCCGCCCGGGCGCGCGCATCATCGTGCAGATCCCGCAGATGCCGACCTACGTCGAGTCGCTCATCCTGACGCGGCTCGCGCGCAAGCTGCGCAGTGAGTTCGGCGAGCCGCCGCCGCCGGTGGTGCGACGCCCGACGCCGCCGCCGTCGACGCCCTCCGAGGGCACGCCCGACCGTCGTCCGGGTGATCCCGAGCCGCCCGCGACGCAGCCCCCGGCGGGCAGCGCGCCGACGCCGCCCAACACCGCGCCGCCAGAGACGCCCAACAACAACCGCCGCGAGCGCTCGATCAACCCCGCGGGCCCCGAGGTCTGAGCCGGGCGTAGCTCAGTGGTGACGGCGGTGGTGCGAGCCGCCGCTGCTGCTGTGATGGCCGCCGCCGCCGTGGCGGCTGCGGTGACCGTGCCGGCCGTGATGGCGACTGGTGTCTTCCTCCTCGGGCGCCGCCGCGGTGGTGGTCTCGGTGACGGTGGCGACGCCGCGGGGCGCCGGCGCGTCGGGCGGCGGCGCGGGCGAGGGGGCCGCCGCGGGCTCGTCGAACACCGGCGGAACGAAGGGCGCGTTGGCCGCCACCGTGGCCGTCGGGAAGAGCGGCGCGGACGACGGGCGCGCGCCGCCGCTGCTCTGCGCCGAGAGTGGGCGGGTCGAGGCCTCACCGCACGGCACGCCGTCGGAGGTGCAGGCGTGCATGTTGCCGCAGTCGGCGAGCGCGAGGGCGGCGAGGATCGCGATGGTCAGTCGGAGGAGAGCCACGGTAGCGACGCTATCGCGGCAGGGGAGGGCGGCGTCAACGCGGCTCGCACGCCGCGCGGCACGTCATGGGGTGTACGCCCGCGGGTGACGGCCTCGCCCGGAGGGGAGCAACCACTCACGCCCGCGGTCACCGGCCTCGCCCGTCGGGGAGCAACCACTCACGCCCGCAGGTGACGGGGTCGCTCGTCGGGGAGCACCCGCCCACGCCCGCAGTCACCGGCCTCGCCCGGAGGGGAGCATCCGCCCACGCCCGCGGTCACCGGCCTCGCCCGTCGGGGTGCAACCACTCACGTTCGCGGTTATGTGCCTCAGGCGGACGTGGTCGGGTGCTCCCCTCCGGGCGAGGCCGGTGACTGCGGGCGTGAGTGGTTGCACCCCGACGGGCGAGGCCGGTGACTGCGGGCGTGAGTGGATGCTCCCCTCCGGGCGAGGCCGTCACCTGCGGGCGTGGGCGGTCGCTCCCCGACGGGCGAGGCCGGTGACTGCGGGCGTGGTCGGGTGCTCGCTGCCCCACAGATGCAGCCCACGAGCGCCTGCGATCGCCCCGAAGGGCACCCGCACCTGCGTGCTCAGCGCGCCGCCGTCGCCACCGCGCACAGCCGCCGCGTGTCGGCGTCGTCGCGCCCTGTCGAGAGCGCGCACGCCCGCCGCAGCCACGCCTCGTACGACAGCGGCAGCACCCGCACGAGCCC
>JAQBQI010000758.1 GCA_028287085.1 Myxococcaceae bacterium | reverse complement strand
GCCCCCGCGGCGAGGCGGGCGAGCGCGAGCGGCAGCCCGAGCAGGCGCACCGACAGCACGAAGCCGCCGACGTCGAGCTCGGGGGTGCCCACCATGAAGGCCGCGACCGCGGCGATGGGCAGCGAGCCGCGCAGCATCGCGCGCGCGACCGGCAGCACGCCGCACGAGCACACCTGGAGGGGCGCGCCGAAGACCGTTCCGCGCAGGGACTGGAGGAGGCTGCCGCCGCCGCGGAGCCACGCCTCGGGGCGGGCGCGAGAGAGGGTGCGCAGCAGCCCCGCGCCGAGCACGCCGAGCAGCATCGCGGGCGCCGTCTCGACGAAGAGCGGGACGAGCGCGCCCTGCACCGAGAGCTCGCTGGGGTGCGCGCGGCGGAAGAGGCCCACCGGGTCGGGCAGCGCGAGCACCAGGGCGACGCCGCCGAGGAAGGTGACGCCCGCGAGGGCGCGCGCGCCGGCGGTGGGCGGGCGCGCGGCGTGCGAGTGCATCGCGAGGCGGAGCATGGCGCCCACGCCCAGGGCGAGCGCGCCGTCGAAGAGGGCGTCGGGGATGGCGTCGAGGAGCGCCTGGCCGAGGGCCGCGCCGACGACGGTGGAGAGGGTGAGCGCGCCGAGGGCGACGGCGGTCTTGCGCGGCCCGGCGCTGGGCAGCATCGACGACGCGATGAAGAGCCCCTCGGGCATGCGGTGCAGGATGAGCGCCGCCGCGAGGCTCGCCCCGACGCCGCGCGACGAGAGGGCGACCGCGAGGGCGGCGCCGTCGCTCATGCCGTGCACCGCGAGCATCGGCACCAGCAGCCCCGCGCCGGCGCCGGCGGCCGGGTGGAAGGGGTGCGCCGCGGCGTGGTCGCGCGCGTGGGCGCGGCGGTCGACCCACCAGAGGGCGAGGTACGCGAGGGCCGCGAGGCCGAGGGCGCGCACGCCGAGCGAGCCCATCGCGTGGGGCAGCATGCGGAGGGCGAGCACGGCCGGGACGAAGCCCAGGCTGAAGCCGTCGAGCGCGGCCGAGGCGAGCGCCTGCCGACGCCCCAGGGTGACCAGCGCGGCCCCCAGGAGCAGCCCGAGAACCGACAGCGCGAGCGCGGGGAGGAGCACCGATCAGTTCACGCGCAGCGGTCGCAGGTGCCCTTGACCTGGATCTCGACGAGGTCGCCCTTGAGCGACTTCGGGAGCCCGCGGCCGCCGACGACGCGCACCGTGTCGAGCGGGAGGCACTGCACCTCGCCGCAGTCGCCGCAGACGAAGTGGGGGTGCCGCGCGTCGGCGTGGTCGGCCCCGCCCTGCTCGCGGTAGAGCTCGAAGCGCCACACGTGGTCGCCCACGTCGGTGCGCTGCACCAGCTTCACCTCGGTGAGGTCGGTGAGGTTGCGGTAGATCGTCGCCCGGTCCCACCCCTGCGAGGCCAGCGCCGCGGCCAGCTCGGCGTGCGTCACCGGCGCCTGCGCCCCCTGCAGCTGCTGGATCACCGCCACCCGCGGCGCCGTCACCCGCAGCCCCGCGGCGCGAACCCGGTCCCGGATCTCTTCGGCCGTCAGGGTCGTACGCCCGCGAACCACCATCACGCTCACCTCTGCCCGTGATGCTACTGCAATCCCGTCGCAATCGACACTCGTCTCCGTCGAAGGCCCACCAGCGCGGCGAGCGCCAGCCACCACCCTCCCCCGCGCGCCGCACCCGCGTGGCAGCCGCAGTCGTCGTGGACCGTGACGACCGCGACGCCCGCGTCGGCGCGGCCGGCGTCGGGGAGGCCCGCGTCGGCCGCGGGGGGTGCGTCGACCGTCGGGGCGTCGGTGGTGGCGTCGCGCGCGGCGCCCGCGTCGGGCCGCGCGGGCGTCGCGATGGTCGAGCGGAAGGCCGGCCAGCGGTCGTTGCAGATCGCGGTCGCCTCGGAGGCGGAGGCGCACACGGGCGGTCCGGCGACGTCCTCGAAGCGCAGCACGGGCTCGAAGTGGTCGCCGCCGTCGGCCGAGCGGCCGAGGGCCCAGGGCTGCCGCAGCCAGTCGGTGACGAGCCAGAGCGAGCCCGCGTGGAAGCGCAGCCCGAGCGCGGGGATCATACCGAGCTGGGTAAAGTGCAGCCCCCGGTCGGTGGAGCGGTAGAGCCCGCCGTCGCCGCTGCCGTACCAGACGGTGGCGCCGTCGTCGGAGAGGGCGAAGGCGGTCATCGGGTCGGCGGTGCGGGCGACCACGGCGAGGTGGGCGCCCCCGTCGGCGCTGCGCAGGAGGGTCGAGCCGAAGCCCTCGACGGTGCGGAGGTAGAGCACGTCGGGGTCGGTCGGGTCGACGCCCGCGACGTAGGCCGCGTCGCCGAGCGACTCGGTCGGGGTGATGCCGACGAGGGTGGCGCCGCCGTCGTCGCTGCGCACGACGCGGGGCGTGCGCGAGGGCGAGTCGTCGAAGCCCGAGGCGTAGACGCGCAGCGGGCGCGAGGCGGCGACCTCGACGGTGACGAGCCGCAGCCGGTCGACCCCCGCGCCCATGCGCTGGAAGACGAGCGCCGCGTCGGCCCGGAGGATGTAGCTGCGCGACCCGGTGGTGCTCTCGGCGGCGTAGAGGGTCGCGCCGTCGGGGGTGGCGGCGAGGTCGGTGATCTCGCGGTGCGAGACGCTCGCGAGGTCGGTCACGGCGCAGCCGTCGGTGAGGGCGTGGGCGCCGTCCTCGAAGCCGAGCACGACCTCGCCCCGCGACGACACCTCGAAGGGCGGGTCGAAGGCGACGCCCGGAACGAAGGGGAAATACAGCAGGTCTTCGCAGTACCAGTGGAAGCTCGCGCCGCCGTCGCGGCTCACCAGCGCGCCGAAGGTCGTGCGCAGCGCGATCACGTCGGAGCGCGCGCCGGGCCCGAGCACCACCTGCTGCGCCGCGGGGAAGCGCCCGTTGGCGAGCGCCGGCGCCGCGGCGAGCGCGGCGGCGGCGAGGGCGAGGAGGGAGCGGGCCGCGCGCGGGTTCATGGCTCGCCGTGACGCCTACGGGAGAACGTGCGCCGTCGCAAGGCTCGGCGGGCGGCGCTACCCTCCGCGGCGATGAGCGAAGCCCCCGCGATGACGGACCTCGGCGCGGGCGACCCGTGGGTGCTGCTGCACTCCTTCCCGGTCGACCGGCGCATGTGGGCGGCCCAGTGCGCGGCCCTCGCCGCCGACGGGCACCGCGCCCTCGCGCTCGACCTCCCGGGCTTCGGCGGGGCGCCGCGAATGGCGAACGATCCGCCGTCACTCGACGGCTACGCCGACGCCGTGCTCGCCGCGCTCGACGCGCTCGGCCTCGACCGGGTGACCCTGGTCGGACTCTCGCTCGGCGGCTACGTCGCGCTGCGCGTGGCGGCCCGGGCGCCCGGGCGACTCGCCGGCCTGGTGCTCGCCGACACCCGCGCCGCCGCCGACGGACCGGAGGCCCGGGCGGGGCGGGTGCTCAACCTCGGCCTCGTGCGCAGCCGCGGCCCCTCGGCGCTGATCGAGAAGATGCTCCCGCACCTGCTGGGCGCAGACGCCCCCGAGGCGGTGCGCGCGGCGCTGCGGGGGTGGGCGGGCGAGCAGTCGGCGGGGGGCGTGAGCGACGCGCTGCTGGCGATGCGCGACCGCGGCGACGCGACGCCGGTGCTCGCGACGATCGCCTGCCCGACGCTGCTGCTGGTCGGGTCGCAGGACACGATCACCCCGCCGGCCGAGCACGCGGCGATGGCGGCGGCGATCGCGGGCTCGCGCGTGGAGGTCGTGGAGGGAGCTGGTCACCTGTCGAACCTGGAGCGCCCGGAGGCCTTCAACGCGGCGCTGCGGCGGTGGTCGGCGGGGCGCGCTTGAGGGCGCGGCGCCGGGGGCCTGGCGACGCCGTCGGATCGTTCCGGCCGCGCTCGATGGGCGGAGGAGAAGGGCGGCACTTCCGGCGCCGCTCGCGGCGGCCGGCCACTCCCCTCCCTCCGGTCGTCGCCGGTCCCGCTGCCGGGTAGGATTCGGGCCGCGCGGCTCGCCTTCGGTGGGCGGACGGCGTAGTGCGTCGGGTGCGACCACGGGGGTCGCCCCAGCAGTTCCCACCAAGGCCGGTCCATGCCGATCGCGGCGATTCGGTGTCCGTGAGGGCGCGTCAATCGCGCGCGACCAACTCGATGCCTCCCTCGAGCCGTGACGCTTCGCGCGCACGCCGGCGTCGATGAAGCGCCTGGCGCATCGGTTCGCGGCGCACGAGCTCAGGGCGTGGGAGGTCTGCGTGCTCGCGGGCGTGCTGACGGCGGCCGCGATGTGCGTGCGCCTCGCGCTCGACGGGCCGCTCGGCGGGCGGCCGACGCTGGTGCTCTTCACCGTGCCGATCATGCTGAGCGCGTACGCCGGCGGCCTGCGCGGCGGGCTGGTCGCGACGGCGCTGTCCTCCTTCGGCGCGAGCTACTACCTGCTCCCGCCGATCCACAGCTTTCACGTCGCGTCGTCGGTCGAGCGGTTCCAGCAGTTCTTCGTCGTCCTCGCCGGCGTCGTCATCAGCGTCGTGAACGAGGCCCTGCACCGCGCCCGGCGGCGCGTCAGCCTCGCCGTCGGGGAGCTTCGGCGGGCCCAGGGCGCGCTCGTGCAGAGCAACGCCCGGTACGAGGCGGTCGTCCACTGGTCGCCCGAGCCCGTGGCCGTGCACCGCGGGGGAAGGTTCATCTTCGTCAACCCGGCCGCCGCCGCGATGTTCGGCGCGCCGGCCCCGGCCGACCTGCTGGGCAGGCGCATCTTCGATTTCATCCACCCGTCCTTCCACGACGCCACGGCGCAGCGGATGACCACCGCCCTCGACCGGGGCCGGCCGTCGGCGCTGCTGGAGATCAGGGGCCTCAAGCTCGACGGCTGCGAATTCGACATCGAGGTCCAGGGCACGGTGATCGACTACGACGGAGCGCCCGCGCTCATGGCCTCGATGCGGGACGTCAGCGTCCGCAAGGCCTACGAGACCGAGATCGGACGGCTCAGCCGGACGTACGCCGCGCTGAGCGCGGTCAACCAGGCGATCGTGCGGATGCCGGGCCGCGACGCCCTGTTCGCGACGGTGTGCAACGCCCTCGTCGAGCAGGGCGGGATGCGCCTGGCCTGGATCGGCTGGCGCATCCCCGACGCCCCGGCGATGGCGATCGTCGCGGTCGCGGGGGACGACGGCGGGATCCTGAAGGGCGTCACGCCGTTCATCGACGATCGCCTGGAGGCGGGCGGTCCGGTCGGCCCGGCGTTTCGGGAGGGCCGCCCGGTCGTGTGCAACGACATGCGGACCGACCCGACCCTGGAGCGGTGGCGCCCCGTCATCGAGCGGGCGGGGCTCCGGGCTTGCGCCGTCTTTCCCATCCGCGAGAACGGGGTGGTCGCCGGCGTCCTGAGCGTCAGCGCCGACCAGGCGGGCTTCTTCCAGGATCGCGAGATCGCGCTGCTCGCCGAGGCCGCCGACGACATCTCGTTCGCGCTCGACAACCTCGCTCGCGAAGATCAGCGCACCCGCTCGGACCGGATCGCGCGCGAATCGACGCGCGAGGCGAACGACCTCCGGGACGCCATCGACCAGCACGCCCTGGTCGCGATCACCGACCCGCGCGGGAAGATCACGTTCGCCAACGACAGGTTCTGCGAGGTGTCGGGGTACTCGCGCGCCGAGCTCATCGGGCAGGACCATCGCCTCATCAACTCCGGGCACCACCCCGCGGAGTTCATTCGCGACCTCTGGACCACGATCGAGCGCGGCGCGGTCTGGCGCGGGGAGATCCGCAACCGGTCGAAGTCCGGCGCGCACTACTGGGTGGACACGACGATCGTGCCGTTCCTCGGGGCGGACGGAACCCCGCGGCAGTACATGGCGATCCGCGCGGTCATCACCGAGCGCCACGACGCGATCGAGGCCGTGCGGGTCGCCGCCGAGCGCATCCGCTTCGCGCTCGAGAGCGCGAGCGTCGGCATCTGGGACCTGGACGTCGCGACCGGGGCGCTGACCTGGTCGCCGGTCGCCGAGGCGCACTACGGCGTGGCGCCCGGCACGTTCGGGGGGACGCTGGACGCGTTCATGGAGCGCGTCCACCCGGACGATCGGGCGGGCCTCCGCTCGACCCTGGACGCGGCGATGAAGGCGGGCGGCGATTACATCACGCAGCACCGGGCCCGGTGGCCCGACGGCACCGTGCGCTCGCTACGCGGATCGGGCCGGATCATCCACGACGCCCAGGCCCGGCCCGTCCGCGGCGTCGGCATCTCGCAGGACGTTACCGAGCAGCGCACCATGGAGGCGCAGTTCCAGCAGGCCCAGAAGATGGAGGCGATCGGCCGGCTCGCCGGCGGGGTGGCGCACGACTTCAACAACCTGCTCACGGTCATCCTCGGGTTCTGCGAGCTGGTGCTCGCGGACCTCGGCGCGGACAGCCCGCACGCCGGCGACGTCGCCGAGATCCAGCGCGCGGGCCAGAGCGCCGCCGGGCTCACCCGACAGCTCCTGGCGTTCAGCCGCAAGCAGATCATCGAGCCGACGCGCCTCGACCTGAACGAGGTGGTCCTGGAGACCCGCGCGATGTTGAGTCGGGTCATCGGGGAGGACGTCTCGATCGTGCTCGACCTCGACCCGAACCTCGCCGTCGCGCATGCCGATCGCGCCCAGCTCGAGCAGATTCTCATGAACCTCGCGGTCAACGCCCGCGACGCGATGCCGGACGGGGGCACGCTCACGATCGCGACCCTGAACGCCGAGCTCGACGCCGAGTACGCCAGGACGCACCTCGCGGTGCAGCCGGGCCGGTACGTGAGCTTCACCGTGAGCGACACCGGCGTCGGCATGTCGCCCGAGGTGCAGGCGCGCCTCTTCGAGCCCTTCTTCACGACGAAGGAGGTCGGCAAGGGCACGGGGCTGGGCCTGGCCACCGTCCACGGGATCGTCGCGCGCAGCGGCGGCAGCGTCCAGGTCGACAGCGAACCCGGAGTGGGCACGTCGTTCAAGGTGTTCTTACCGGTGGCCGGCGGCGGGGGCGAGCCGGTCGAAGCCTCGGGGTCGCCGGCTCGGGTTCGTGAGGCGACCCAGACGGTGCTCGTGGTCGACGACGCCGAGGGGCTCCGCGAGCTCACGCGGCGGTTGCTGGAGCGGCTCGGCTACAACGTGCTCGTGGCGGGCAACGCCGACGAGGCGCTCGGCATCTTCGCGACGGGCGAGCAGATCGATTTGCTTCTCACCGACGTGGTCATGCCCGGGTCCAGCGGGCCCCAGCTGAGCAAGGAACTCGTCGCGCGACGGCCAGGCCTGCGCGTGCTCTACATGTCCGGCTACACCGACGAGGCGATCGTGCAGCACGGGGTCCTCAACCCCGGCGTCGCCCTCCTGAACAAGCCTTTCACCCTGGGCACGCTCGCGACCAAGCTCCGCGAGGTCCTCGACCGTCGGGCTGAGGGCG
>JAQBQI010000743.1 GCA_028287085.1 Myxococcaceae bacterium | reverse complement strand
ACGAGGAGCGCGCGGGGCGACGGTGGCATCGGCCGACGCTACGACGGCGGGCGGCAGAGCGGAGGCGTCGCGACGGCGCGCGCGTCAGGTGCGGGGGGCGGGTGCTCGCTCCCAGTAGGTCATCGGTCCGGCGCGCGTGAAGCGATGGGCCGCGACGATCGCGGCGGAGGTGGCGGCGCGGGCGTAGAGCCCGACGCGGCCGAGTCCGAGCGCACCGGCGCGGGCCACGCGGGCCGCGAGCAGGGCCGAGTACGCGCCGCGGTTGCGGGCCTCGGGCACGGTGCCGCCCGCCCAGAGGAAGCCGAAGTCGAGGTCGGGGTGGGCGTTGATTCCGCCCGACGCCAGCGGGGCCCCCGTCGCGCGGTCGCGCGCCACGAAGCGGTGCACCCGCGCGTCGGGGCCGGTGCAGAGCGCGAGGTCCTCCGCGGTGGCGTCGTCGGGCGAGGGGGGCGGGCGGCCGAAGGCCCGCGCGGCGACCGCCATGCAGTCCAAGAGGCCCGCGCGGTCGACGACGGGCTCGACGACGACGTCCGCCGCGGCCCTCGGACGAAACGCGCCGACGTCGATCGCGTAGCCGAAGTGTTCGTGGGTGGGCGCGTAGCCCGCCGCGGCGAGGGCGCGCTCGACGGCGGCGCCGCGGCTGCTTCCAGCGAGCATCCAGCGCGAGGGTCCGTCGCCGTGCGCCGCGGCGACCTCGGCGACGAGGGCGGGCAGCGCGTCGTCGGTGGCCCGCACGCGCGTCACGACGTTGACGTAGTCCGCGCCGCCGGGCGACGCGAGGCAGAGCACGTCGGGGCGGTCGACGACGCGCACTCCGGCCGGTAGCCAGAAGAGGTCCCACTGCGTGCGTTCGAGGGTCTCGTCGATGTGCATGATGGTGGGCGTCCGCGGGTCTACGTCGTCACTCCGGGCGCATCCGCCAGGTCTCTTCGGTGACGCTGCCGTCGGTGCGGGTCCAGCGCATCTGCAGCGTCGCGGCGTCCCGATCGATGGTCACGGTGATCAGCCCGGCGGCGTTCACCGCGGGCAACGACGACTCCGCGAGTTGCTGGGCCGTCAGCGTGTAGCGCCCGGACCGCAGCAGCTGGGCGGGGCGCGACGCGTGGAAGTCGGTGCATTCGTCGCAGCCGCCCAGGGCCAGCGCGCCGCCGAGCGCGGCGACGACGGAGAGCGCCGCGGCCCTCACGGCTGCGGCCTCAGCGTGGCGCCGGTGGCGTTCCCACCGATGGTGGTGGCCGTCAGGCCGGCCTCGCCCGGGTAGTTGCTCCAGACCTCCATCGTGGACCTTCGCCACGGCGTCGTATCCGCGACGACCTGGCCGTCAACGGTGACGCGTTCGAGCTCGAGGGTGAAGGTCTCGGCCTCGTACGCGCAGTCGGCGCGCCCCGTCCGCACGTGCGTGAGCAGGACCGCCGCGGTGACACCCAGCGCCAATCCCAGCGGGCTCCGTCGGCTCATCGGAGTGCTGTCGCACGCCGGTCACGGCGGTCGCAACCGGCGGGGCGTGCGTGCGTCAGCCCCACGAGGTGAAGGGCCACGGCACCACTGCCATTCCGGAGTCGAGGTCATGGGTCGGTCGCCTCGCCTCGCCTGCGCCGTCGCGCCGCCCTCTCCGGACCTTCACTCCCCTCAATCCCTCGGCGTCTCTCGCCTCGCACCTCGACCCGCTGAACGCCGAAGGGGTTGAGAGGGTGAAGGTCCGGAGAGGGCGGCGCGACGGCGCAGTCGAGGTCGAACCTCCTCCGCGTGATCGCGCCGATGAACCCTGCGCTCAAGCGCCGCCGCGGTAGGGCGCGGCGCGGCGCTGTAGCTTCTGCGCGACCACCGCGACGCGGTCGACGATGGCGCCGAAGCCCGCCGGGTCGGTCATCGCCGCGGTGCGCACCGCGAGACCGTCGGCGTCGAGCACGACCGCGCCGTCGCCGCGGTGCAGCGCCACGAGCGCCGCGCGCACGTCGGCGTCGAGCAGCGCGCGGGTCCTCGCCGGGTCGGTGGTCGTGACGCGGAACTCGCGGTCGAAGTCCGCGTCGCCGGTCGCCGCGGGGGAGGCGTCGCCGGTGCGCTCGAGGAAGTCGAAGAAGCGCGCCGGCCGCACGCGCAACACCCACGACAACGGCGCCTCGAAGCGCAGCCGCAGCTCGACGCCGTACGCGCCGCCATCGGTCGCGACCGCCCGCGCGGTGAGGTGCGCGCCGTGGAGCACCCCGGTCGCGCGCAGCGGCGAGGCCGAGAAGGCCAGCGCGTGGGCGCCCGCGTAGGCGCGCCACGCGGCGATGTCAGGCGCGAGCCGCGCCGAGCTCGGGACGCCCCGCAACGCCTCGTCGACGCGCGCGGCGAGGGCGGCCGCGGCGCGGACGTTGGCGACGATGTCGGCGACGTCGAGCGTCGAGTAGGTGCCGGGGATCACGTAGAGCGAGACGCCCTCGTCGGTGAGCTCGAAGCGCGCGCCGGACCGGGCCCACGCGAGCAGCGCCGCGCGCACCGGAGGCGTGAGCAGCGCCTGCGCGCGCGCGGGCTCGTCGGCGTGCACGTCGAGGGCGGCGTCGAAGGCGGCGTCGCCGGTGGGGATGTCGTGCCGGCCGAGCAGCTCGCCCAGCCGCGACGCGAGGCCCGCCGGGCGCACCGACAGGCGCAGGTCGGCGGGCGGGTCGAGGAAGGCCGCGAAGTCGACGTGGACGGACTGGGCGATCCACTGCGCGACGTGCACGCGCACGCCGTCGACGAGGCCGTCGAGCGCGAAGCGCGTGTCGAAGGGCGCCGGGTCGGCGGGGCTGAGCGCGAGGCCCAGCTGCGCGCCGACGCGCCTGAACTCCTCGGGTCCGTCGGTCATGGTGGAGACGCTACGATCCGCCGTGCGCGCCGGGCAACGTCCCGCGGGTTGCCGTGCGACCCCGTCTTCGGCGCAGTCGGAACGACCCACCTCACCAGCGCAGCGCCCCGAGCCGCAGCGCCGCGAAGCCCACCGTCGCGCCGAGCAGCGCCGCCGCCGTCGCGAGCCGCAGCCACAGCGCCCGCGTCACCCGACCCGCCGCCGAGGGCATCGCGGTCAGCGCCTCGTCCACATCGCCCGCGCGGTAGGCGCCCGCCTCGTGCACCGTGCGGCGCACCAGCACGGCGTCGTTCTCCGCGCCCGCGACGCTCCACCACGCCCGCGCCGGAACCTCGCCCGACCACCGCGCTCTCGGCTCGATGCGCACGCCCGGCGAGCCCAGCAGTCGGCGCCAGCGGCGCAGCCACCGGGCGCCGCGCACCAGCGCCGCGAGGGCGCCCAGCGTCGCGAGCACCAGCTCCCCCAGCAGCGCCGGACCCAAGGCCGGCGCGGCCATCCCGGTGTATCCGAGGTGCTGCGCCCGCGCGGACGCGACGGTGAGCGTCGTCTCGACGAGCGCCCCGAGGCTCGCCGCCGATACCGCCAGGATCAGCCTGTCGACGGCGTCGTGGGCGTCGTGCGCCGCGCGTCGGTGCAGCGCCAGCGCCAGCGGCGTGAAGGCGACCGCGCGCAACGCGGAGAGCGCGAACCAGCCGCCGACGTCGTAGCCGGCGACGAAAATCGAGGCGCCGAGGAAGCACGTGAGGCACGAGAGGGCGAGGGCGCCCGCGACGACGCTGCCGAAGGCGTCCCACGCGTCACTGCTGCGCGCGAGGGCGACCGCGACGGCCACCGCGAGGACGGCGGACAGCACCACCGCGACGTCGCCGCCCCTGCGCGCGCCGAGCGAGGCGAGCAGCGGGGCGAAGGCGGTGACCACGAAGGCCAGCCCAGCGATCCCGCGGAAGGCGCGGGTGCGGGCGTCGGTCACAGGACGGCCCGGCACGCGTCGACGACCAGGGCGAGCAGCGCCAGCGACGAGAGGAAGAAGAGCGAGAAGCGGACCTCGATCTTGTTCCAGGTGGCCTGCACGAGGGAGTGGGCGACGCGGAGGCCGACGTAGCCCCACGCGAGCGCGAGGTCGGCGCCGCCGCCGCGGCCGAGCAGCGCGAGCGAGAGGGCGACCGCGTAGAAGAGCGTCGGCTGCTCCATCAGGTGGTTGTAGTTGTCGGCCTTCCAGCGCACCTCCGCGGGCAGCGTGCTCATCTGCTCGCCGCGCGGGGCGTGCGGGTCGAGCTTCATCCGCGCGCGCCGGATCGCGGGCAGGCGGGTGGCGTACATCCAGGTCCACATGACCATGGACCACGCGACGAGGACGACGACGGGCGCGAGGATGGGGCTGTGCATGGGCTCTCCGACGCGCGAGCACACCACAGCCGCAGCGGGGCGACCACCGACGCCCGCGGTCCCCGTCGGGCGAGGCCGCCGATCCCCGACGACGTGCCCGGGTGGACCGACGAGCGGCGGCTGCGCGCGACGAGCCACCCGCCGCGGGCTGACCTGTCCAACGCCGTCGCGCGACGCTATCGTCCCGCCCCCCCTCCATGGACGCGATCGAACTCCAGAAGCGCATCCAGCAGATGACGTCGGGCGGCGCGAGCCCCCAGCAGATGGCGGACTTCGCCGAAGACCTCGCGGCGCAGGCCCACGAGGACGCCCGCCGCGGCGCGCGCATCTCCCTGGGCGTGGTCGCCGCCGTGCTGCTCGCCATC
>JAQBQI010000731.1 GCA_028287085.1 Myxococcaceae bacterium | reverse complement strand
GCGCTCCAGCACGCGCCGTCGCCGAGCACCGCGCGGTGCGCCTCGCCGCCCCACACGCAGAGCGCGGCGCCGGTCCAGACGGCGGCGTGGGCGGAGCGGGCCGAGGGAGAAGCGCCGCCGACGAGCGCCTGCCAGGCGGCGCCGTCCCAGCGCCAGGCCTCATCGAGCGGGCCGCCGGACCCGAGTCCCCCGAAGAGGATCGCGCCCCCGGGGATGGCCGTGACGCTCGGGTAGCGCCGGGGCGCGGGGAGCGCCGGGCCGTCGTAGCGGGCCCAGCGCGGCGGGGTGTTCATGAAGGGGAGGGTACTGCCCTCGTCAGGTGCCCGGAAGCTCGGGCAGGCCGTCGTGAGCGCGAGCGCCACGACGATGAACGGGAGGCGGGGTGGCGGGGTCATCGCGCGCGGTCTTCGTTCTCGACCGCTCGCGCGTTTCGTACGGGATAGACTCCGCGGACGATGAGCCGCGAAGAGACATCCAACGCGGGGGGACCGCAGATCCACTGTCACATCTGCAGCGCCGCGCTGCCCCCCGACGCGACCTTCTGTCTCCAGTGCGGGTCGCGCGTGCGCGCCGTGCCGCCGGCCCCGGGCGCCGCGTCGCTCCCGCCACCGAAGCCCGCGGCCCACCACGCCACCATGCTCGGCGTCTCGCCGACCGCGCCCTCCAACCCGCGCAGTCTCCTCACGGCGACCGTCGTCGACGCCCAGCCCGCGGGCTCGCTGGTGCATCCCCCGGCGCCCGAGCCCGTGGCGGCCCCGACCGACCCGGAGCCCTTCCTCCCCGCGGCCAACCTCCCCGCGCAGGTGGCCAACAAGCAGCGCACCATGATCGGCGTCGCGCGCGAGGGACTCGCCCTGCCGCCCGTGCAGCAGTCGGCGCCCCCCGCGCCCTCCGACCCGCCGCCGCCATCGGCCGCGATGGCCGCGCCGCGCGCCCACACCATGATGGGCGTGGCGCCGCCGGTGTCGACGCCGCCGCCCTCCGACGCGCCGATCGCGGCGCCGCCGCCCGGGCCCTTCGCGACGCCGCGCGAGGCGTCGAGGGACTCGCTCCCGCCGTCGCCCGCCGATCCGGTCGCGCGGCGCCGCAAGGAGTCGCCGCCCTTCATCGGCGGCCAGCGCCTCGGCTCGGCGCCCGCGTCCTTCCCCCCGAACTACGCGGCGCAGCGCACCGAAGACGACCTCAGGGTTCCGCGCAGCCGCCCGGTGGGCCTCTGGATCGTGGGCGGACTCATCGCGCTCGCCCTCCTCGGCGGCGGCGCCGTGCTCGGGGTGCGCGCGCTGGGCCCGTCGGGTCCGCCCCCGTTGCAGGCGCAGGTGTCGCTCGTGGAGGGCGCGCTCCGGGTGCACGCGACCGTCCCGGGCGCGGACGCGCGCTGGCGGGTCGTGTACCGGGGCGCGGAGTTTCCCGTCGACGCGGCCGGCGCGGTCGACTTCCCGCTCGCGGGCCTCGACCCCAACGAGGTCGGCGAGATCGTGCTCCCCATCGAGGTGCGCGACGCCGCGGGCACCCGCTCGGCGCGCGCGCTGCGCATCGTCATCGGCTACCGCGTCACGGCCGACCTCGACCACCTCGGCGACGCGCCGCCGCGGGTGCACCTGCGCTTCCGGGTTCCGTCGGGGGCGACGCTCTCCATCGCGGGGCAGCCCATCACGCTGTCGGGGCAGCTCGGCGTCGCGGAGATTCCCGCGCCCGCGCCGATGTCCCTCGACGCTCCGGCCGCGTCGCGCACCGAGCGCTTCCCCATCGAGGTGCGCACCGCGAGCGGCGTGGTGATCCGCGGCGAGTACGAGCTGCGTTTGCCGCGGCTGCCGCTGCGCGTCGAGGCGCCCGGGCCGCTCAGCCTGGTCAACGCGTCGATGGTGACGGTCGAAGGCTCGCTGCCGCGCGCGTCGCGCGTGCTCGTCGGCGCGCAGGCCGCCACCCTGATGGGCGACCACTTCCGCGCCGAGGTGCCTATCGCGCCGGGCGCCAACACGATCACCGTCCAGGGCTTCGCGCCCGGCGGCGCGCCGGTCACCACCGCGATCAGCGTCTACCGCTCGGTCACCCCGCAGGACTACCTCGCCTCCGGCGGGGGCGACCGCGGGGTCGCGCCGCTCGTCGCCCCGTCGGCCGCGTCGGTGCGCCTCAAGGTGCGCGGGCGCGTCATCAACAGCACGCAGCCCGCGGGCGAGCTGCCGAGCTTCCAGCTGCTCGTGACCGACCGCGCGTGCCCCAACCAGCAGTGCCTCGCGTGGGTCGACATGCCGCCGGGCGGGCTCGTGCGCGCCAACGAGACCGTCGAGGTCGTCGGCGAGACCCACGGCACCCGCACGTACACCAACCAGACGGGCCAGCGGCGCACCGACGCCGTCATCCGCTCGCTCTTCATCACCCGGCCGTGACGCGGCGCTGGGGACTGCCCCTCGCGCTCTTCGCGCGCGCCGCCGTCGCGCTCGCCGACCCGCCGCCCCCCACCCTCCCCGCCGTCCCGTGGACCTCCATCGACCCCATCGCCGTCGGGGGCGTCGGGGTCCATGCGCCGTTGCTGCTCCCCGACGGGCGCGTCGCGGTCTTCACGCGCAGCCCCGCGACCCTCGCGCTGGTCGACCCCGCCACCGGGAGCGTGCGCGCGAGCCCGCTCGAAGAGCCGCCGGCCGAGTGCACCCGCGACCACTGCGTCGCCCCGCGCCTCGATGCGTCGGGCCGGCTCGTCTACCTCGGCGTGGGCGGAACGCTCTTCCGCCTCGGGCTCGACGGCCGCGTGCGCGTCGCGGCGCAGCTCGCCGACTCGCAGCTCGACGTCGTCGTGCGCCCCGACGGCACCGAGGTCGCCGTCGTCTCGCGGCAGACCAGCGTCGAGTCCGCCCACGTCGTCTTCGTCGCCCTCCGCGCGGACGGCAGCGTCGCCGCCACGCGCAGCTTCGGGGCCAGCGCGATTCCGCCGCCGGTGTCCCTCGGCGACGAGGTCGCGATCGGCGTCCCGCGCGGCGTCGCCGTCTTCGACCGCGCGGGCACCGCCCGGCTCGTCCCCTCGGTCGACGGGCTCCTCCACCTCGTCAACACGGCCGGCGGCGTCCTCGCCGTCACGCAGTCGTCCGTCTTCCCGCTCGACGCGGCCGGCGTCGCGACCGCGCCCCACCCACTCCTCGGGCCCGTGCACGACTGGGTCTCCTCCAACGTGGGCCCCGCCGTCGCGCGCCTCGACGGCTCGCCCCCCGGCTTCCTCCTCGTCGACCGCGCGGGCAACCAGCGCCGCGTCGACGCCGCCGCCGCCTTCGAGACGGCGTCGCTCGACGGCGCCGGCGCCCTGCTGCTCGCGACCCCGCGCGGACGCCTCGCCGCCCTCAACGCCGACGGCAGCCCGCGCTGGGAGCTCATCCTCGGCGCGCGCGCGATCGTGCCCCGCGTCACGCTCGGCCCCGGCGGCGACGCCTGGGTCACCTCGCTCGACGGCGACCTGTTGCACTTGTGGAGCCCGCCCCCTTCGGCGCAAGAAGCCCCGCGTGCGCACCGATGACCTCGACTTCGAACTCCCGCCCGAGCTGATCGCCTCCGCCCCCCTCGCCGAGCGCGACGCGAGCCGCCTCCTCGTGCTCCGCCGCGACGGCGCCGCCGCGGCCCACGACGTGATGCGCTCGCTCCCCGCGCTGCTCCCGGAGGGGGCGCTGCTGGTGGTCAACGACACGCGGGTCATCCCCGCGCGCCTGCGCGGGACGAAGGCGAGCGGGGGCAAGGCGGAGTTCCTGCTGGTGCGCGCGAAGGGCGACGACGGGCGGCGCTGGGAGGCCCTCGGCCGGGCCTCGAAGCCCATGCGCGACGGCGCCGTCGTCGCCATCGGCGAGGGGCTCGCGGTGCGCATCCACGGGCGCGACGGGATGATGCTCGACGTCGAGCTGCTCGCCGACGACCCGCGCGCCGCGATCGAGCGCCACGGCGAGATGCCGCTGCCGCCGTACATGCACCGCGCCGCCGACGACAGCGACCGCGAACGTTACCAGACCGTGTATGCCGACCGCCCCGGCGCGGTCGCCGCGCCCACCGCGGGGCTGCACCTCACCGACGCGCTCTTCGCCGCGATGCGGGCCCGCGGCGTCGAGCGCGTCGCGGTCACCCTGCACGTCGGCCCGGGAACCTTCGCCCCCGTGATGGTCGACGACCTCGACGCGCACCCGATGCACGCCGAGTGGTACGACGTCCCCGCCGCGGCCGCCGACGCGGTGACCGCCGCGAAGCGTGACGGCCGCCCCGTCGTCGCGGTCGGCACCACCGTGGTGCGCACCCTGGAGTCGTGGGCCGCGACCGGCGAGCGCACCGCCGAGACGCGGCTGCTCATCCAGCCGGGCTACGCCTTCAAGGTGGTCGACGCGCTGCTCACCAACTTCCACCTGCCGCGCTCGACCCTGCTCGCGCTGGTGATGGCCTTCGGCGGCGTCGAGCCCGTGCGCGCGGCCTACGCCGCGGCCGTCGCGGCGCGCTACCGCTTCTTCTCGTACGGCGACGCCATGCTTGTCCTGTGAGGGGCGCGCGGTATGGTCCGCGCCCTTCGATGATGTCCACGCCCGGTTTCTCCTTCGCGGTCGACGCCCACGACGGCCACGCGCGCACCGCCCTGCTCCAGACGCCGCACGGCCCGGTCGAGACGCCGACCTTCATGCCCGTCGGCACCATCGGCACCGTCAAGGGCCTCACGATGGAGGAGGTCGCCACCACCGACGCGGGCGTCGTGCTCGGCAACACCTACCACCTGTGGCTGCGCCCCGGCGCCGAGGTCGTGCAGGCCCTCGGCGGGCTCCACGGCTTCTCCCGCTGGCCGCGCGCGATGCTGACCGACAGCGGCGGCTTCCAGGTCTTCTCGCTCGCCAAGCTGCGCACCATGGACGACGACGGCGTCACCTTCCGCTCGCACATCGACGGCGCGCTGAAGCGGCTCACCCCGGAGGAGAGCGTGCGGGTGCAGGCGCTGCTCGGCAGCGACATCGCGATGGTGCTCGACGAGTGCCCGCCCGGCGACGCCGACCGCGACGCCATCGGGCGCGCCATGGCCCGCACCACCCGGTGGGCGCGGCGCTGCCTCGACGCCCCGCGCGGCCCGCGGCAGGCGCTCTTCGGCATCGTACAGGGCGGCATCCACGAAGACCTGCGCCTGCGCCACCTCGAGGAGATCGCCGCGATGCCCTTCGACGGCGTCGCCCTCGGCGGGCTCTCGGTGGGCGAGCCCGTGCCTGACATGCACCGCGTGCTCGGCGCCGTCGCGCACCAGATGCCCGCAGACCGGCCGCGCTACCTCATGGGCGTCGGCACCCCGCGCGATCTCCTGGTGGGCGCCCTCGCCGGCATCGACATGTTCGACTGCGTGCTGCCCACCCGCAACGCGCGCAACGGCCAGTGCCTCACCTGGCGCGGCCGCGTGAACATCAAGCAGGCGCGCCACCGCCTCGACGACGGACCCATCGACCCGCTCTGCCAGGGGCAGTGCTGCAACGGCGCGGGCGGGCGCTACACCCGCGGCTACCTGCGGCACCTCTTCCTGGCGGGCGAGATCCTCGCGGCGCGGGTGATGTCGCTGCACAACGTCTACTTCCTCGGGTCGCTGATGCGCGGGATGCGCGCCGCCATCCGCGAGGGGCGGGCCGCCGCGTACGTCGACGAGTCGCTGCGCGCCATGAAGGCGGGCGACGAGGTCGGCCCTCCCTCCAACGGCTGAGCCCGCGGGGCCGCGCTGTCGAAAAGTGGGCGGCGCCCGGGGCGATGCGCCAACGTCACGGGCATGCAGATCGTCGACGCCTCGGCCTCCGCTTCCGACCGCCGCAACCGACGGTCGGACGACCTCGCCACTGCGCTGAGGTTCCTGCTGGCCGCGCAGCGCGACCGCGCGGGGCTGACGCACCTCCTGCTCGCCAACTCCGACGGCACGCTCGTCGCCTGGGACGGCGACGTCGCCGAGTGCGAGGAGCTCGCCGCGTACGCGCCCTTCATCGCGCGCGGCGAGGGCTACGTGCTCGACTCGCGCCGCCTCGCGGGCGTCTCGGTGCACACCTTCAAGGTCCGCAACGACGAGGAGCTGATCCTCCTGCTCCGCGGCGAGAGCGCCGCCGACCACCTCGCGACGACGCTCGTCTCCAGCATCGAAGGGGTCGCGCGCATTCTCGCGCGATGAAGGTCAGCCGCGGCGGACGCGGACGTGGCGGATGAAGACGGGGTTGGTCGGGCGGTCGCTGGGGCCGCGCGGCACCGCCGTGATGCGGTTGACCAGCGAGGTCGGGGTGCAGTTGCCGAAGATCGAGTAGGTGCCGTCGAGGTGGTCGCGCGCCACCTCGGTGATGAAGAACTGCGAGCTGCCCGTGTTGGGCCCGCGGTTGGCCATGCAGAGCTGGCCGCCGGCGTTGTGGGGGCGCACGTTCTCGTCGACGATCGTGTAGCCGGTGCCGCCGCTGCCCGAGCGCATCTGGTCGCCGCCCTGGATCATGAATCCGGGGATCACGCGGTGGAAGATCGAGCCGTCGTAGAAGGGGCGGCGCGCCCAGGTGGCGGTGACCGGGTCCCAGAAGGGGCGGCGGCCGCGGGCGAGGCCGACGAAGTTGGCCACCGTGATGGGCGCCTCGCGCTCGAGCAGCGTGCAGGTGAAGTTGCCGAGGCTGGTCTCGATCTCGGCGGTGAGCGCGCCGGCGCCGCTGAGGCCCTCGGTGGCCTGCGTCAGCGAGAAGCCGCGGGCCATCGGGTCGGGCGACGTCGGCTCGGCGACGCGGCCTTCGACGGGCGCGCCGTCGAGCGCGCGGTCGAGATCGGCCTGCCCGGGCGCGGCCGGAACCGACGGGATATCTGGCGTCGCGGGGGGCACGTCGTTGGCGACGGGCGGGCCCGCGTCGGGTGTGGCGGTGGGTTCGACCACGGGCGCGGGGGCGGGCTCGGGCGCGGGGTGCTGCGCCCGGTAGAACTGCCAGCCCGCGATGGACACGCCGACCGCGAGCACCACGGGGATGATCACGTCGCCGGAGCGCCACCACGGGGCCCTGGCGCCGCCCTGGTCGGGCCGCGGCGGCTCGGAGGGCGTCACACCGCGCGCGGCGCGGGGCTCGCCCGACGACGAGAGTCGCGGGGGCGTCGGGCCCTTGGAGGGCCGGTCACGGAAGCGCGCGTCACGAACTTTGGGGGGATCTTTGGCCAATGGAACCTCTGCCTCGCGGCGCCCCGTTGGTATCGCGACGGCGCCCCAGTGGCCAGAGGCGAAGGCGGCGCGTCACGTCGAAGCGGGGTGCAGCCAGGCGCGCACCTCGGGCAGCGCGTCGGCGAGGCGGGGCGAGTACCAGCACAGGGCCTTGCCGTCGACGCGGAGCACCCTCCCCTGCGCGGCCGCGGGGATGTCCAGCGCGCGGAAGACCGCGGCGTCGGCTTCGGTGAAGGGGTGCGGCTCGTCGGGGAGCAGCACCACCTCGGGTTGCGACGCGACGACCTCGTCGAGGGTGACGCGGGGGTAGCGGGTGTCGCGCAGGCCGACGCGCTGCTCGTCCCAGGCGGCGGCGCGGCCGAGGTCGGCGGCGAGCGGATAGCGGCGCGGGCGGTCGAGGAAGACGTTCTGGCCGCCGCAGAGGTCGAGCACGTCGGAGATGAAGGTGTCGCCGTGGATGGTCATGAGCGGGTCCATCCAGATGGGGCAGAAGACCTTACGGGGGGTGGTATGCGCGCGGAGGCGCTCCATCGCCGCGACGGCGGCGTCGAGGCGGACGAGCGCGGGGTGCTCGGCCGCGACGTCGAGCCGCGCGGCGAGCTCGTGGAGCAGCGCGACGGCGTCGGCGACGGTCTTCGGGAAGGAGAGGTGCACCGCGATGCCGCGCGCGACGAGGTCGCGGTGGATGGCGGGGGTGTTCTCCTCCTGGTTGACGAGCACGAGGTCGGGCGCGAGGGCGGCGATGGCGTCGACGTCGGCGTCCTTGGTTCCGCCGACGGTGGGGACGGCGTCGACGAGGCCGGCGGGCTCGTCGCAGTAGCCGGTGCGGCCGACGACGCGGTCGCCGACGCCGAGGAGGAAGAGGCTCTCGGTGAGGCTGGGGACGAGCGAGACGATCCGCCGCGGGCTCACGCGGACTCCGGCGCGCGCTCGACCAGGTCGCGAAGCGTGGTGTTCATGGTGGGCGCGGAGTGTATCCCGGCCCGCCGGCGGGGCATGAGGGTCGGGGAGCCGCGGGGGCGCCGTGCCCTGGGTGGATGCTCAGGCCGACGCTGCGCGCCGGCTCGTTGCCGGGCAGGACGTCGACGGCGTAGACGCGCGCCGCGGGGCCGTCGCACTCTCCCGCGCGTGTCGACCCCCGGCGCCGCCCCCCGACCCTTCGACGCGCTCCGGCACCCTGGTTTCAGGGCTTTTGTCGCGACCTTCATGCTCACGATGATGGCCGACAACATCGAGCACGTGATCAGCTACTGGGTCGCGTTCCAGCGCTTCCACTCGCCGACGTTGGGCGGCTTCGCGGTCATCTCGCACTGGCTCCCGTACCTGCTCTTCTCGGTCCCGGTCGGCGCGCTCAACGACCGCCTCGACTCGCGCCGCCTCATCCAGTTCGGGGCCGCGCTCTTCGCCTGCGTCTCGCTCGGCTGGGGCTACTTCTTCCTCACCGGCACGCTCACCGTCCCCGCGGCCATGGCGCTCCTCGTCGCCCACGGCTGCGCCGGCGTCTTCTGGATCACCTCCAGCCAGGTGCTCCTCTACGACGTCGTCGGCCCCTCGATGCTCGCCAGCGCGGTGCGCCTCAACGCCACCGCCCGCTACCTCGGCGTGCTCGTCGGCCCCGGCCTCGGCAGTCTCATCATGCGCACCCTCGGCCCCACCCGCGGGATCTTCGTCAACGCCCTCTTCTACCTCCCGCTCATCCTCTGGCTCGTGGCCGCGCCCTACGGGCGCAAGTTCCGCGGCGAGGCGCCCGGGCCGAAGCGCGCCGTGCGCGGCGTGGCCGACATCGTCGCGACCTTCCGCGACGTGCGCGCCATCCCGGCGCTGTTCGCGATGATCATCCTCGCGGGCGGCGCGTCGTTCTTCGTCGGCAACAGCTACCAGGCGCAGATGCCGGCCTTCGCGTCCGACCTCGGGCACGGCGACCCGGGCGCGGCCTACACCGCGCTGCTCGGGGCCGACGCGGCGGGCGCGCTCGTCGCGGGCCTGCTGCTCGAGACCGGCCGCGGACTCTTCCGCGTCGAGCTGGCGGCGGCGCTCAAGCTCGCGGCGGCGTGGGCCGCGACGCTCGCGGGCTTCGCGCTCACCCGCTCGTACCCGCTGGCGCTCGCGCTGCTGTTCGGCGCGGGCTTCTTCGAGCTGTCGTTCAGCAGCATGACGCAGACCATCGTCCAGACGAACGCGCCCAACGAGATGCGCGGCCGGGTGCTCGGCCTCTTCAACATGGCGTCGTCGGGCCTGCGCACCTTCAGCGGCGTGATGGTCGGCGTCGTCGGCAGCGCGCTCGGCGTGCACCGCTCGCTCGCCCTCTCCGCCTCGCTCTTCGCGGTCATCGCGCTCGCGCTCCTCGCGCGCCGCCCGCGCGATCCGGTGTCGCCGTAGCGAGAGACCTGCGGGCGACGACCGACGCCCGCGGACGGTCGTCTTCCCGAGCCTTGCGCCTGGGCCGCGAGGTGGAGCATCGTCGCGCGCGAAGGTGGGGGACGCGATGGGCAAGCTCAGGTGTTGCGTGGCGGGAGCGGCGCTCGCTTGCGGTCTCGGTTGCGGGGGTGCCGCGCGTCCGCCGGTGCTCGCCGACGACCGTGACGTGGGCAGCACCACGGGGGTCGTCGACGCATCGGGCGACGCGTCGACCAGCGAAGTCGGCGCCGACGCCGGGCTCGCCCGCGACGCCGCCACCGCCGACGCCGGGGCTGACATCAGCGCGTTTTCGATCGTCGGCAGGTGGCGCAACGCGGCGACGTTGCCCTGCGTCGACGAGCACACCTTCGGCGCCGACGGCACCTACGCCACGTCGGCCTCGACCGGCGAGCGCGTGAGCGGCTCCTACCGCTTCGCGGCGGGGGACGGGGGCGCCCGCGGCCTGCTCACCGTGACGCTCGCGCACGACAACGGGCTGCCCTACTGCGACGGCGTCACGCACAACGAGAGCGGCAGCACGCACGCGGCCTTCGTCGCGGTCGAGCCCGGGGCCCGTCGCATGACGCTCTACTTCTCGCCGACCGGCGACGACGTCTGGTTTCAGCTCACCCGCCAGTAGCGACGCGGCCCGTCACGCGAAGGCCAGCGCCCCGTCGAGCCACGCGTCGTGCGTGGGCCCCTGCGCGGCCTCGCCGAAGCGCACGCCGTGGCGGGCGAAGTCGCGGCGCAGCCGGCCCATCGAGCCGCGCACCTGCCGCAGCGTGCACTCGTACGCGCGCTCGACGATCTCCTCCTGGTAGAGGAACTTCATCGGCGACCCCGCGAGGATCTTCATCTCCTCGCCCTCCGGGCGGAAGAGGTGGAAGGCCACGCTCGGGTACATCTCCGCGATGGTGTTGTGGGCCTTGTCGAAGCGCCCGTTGATGAGCGCCTTCAGGCCCTGCATCGTGCCGAACAGGCCGCCGCGCGAGTGCACGTACCCCGCCTCCTGCGAGTAGATGGGCACCAGCGGGTCGACGATGAGGCAGAGCGACGCGCCGTGCTTCACGGCCACGCGCATGTTGGTCGTGCGGGTGAAGGCCCCGTCGACGTACCAGCGGCCGCCGACCTTGATCGGCGCGTAGAAGGGCGCGAGCGCGCACGACGCGCGGATGGCGCGGTGGATGGGCACGTCGGTCCACCCGGGCTCGCCGAAGATGACGGCCTCGCTGGTGTCCTGGTCGGTGGCGCCGATGTAGAGCGGGCGGCGCGTCTCCTCGAAGCGGTCGCTCATGCCGGGGTAGCCGAGCGCCTTGGCGAAGTACTGCTCGAGCCGGTCGCCGGCGAAGATGCCGGTGGGCAATGCGCGGTAGAGGGCCGACAGCGGGTTGCGCGCGCTGCCGCCGCCGACGAGGGCGCGCGCGAGGCCGAGGGCCCGGGTGCCGAACTCCTTGAAGTTGGGGTCGAAGAGGTCGAAGCGGCCGATGCGCGGCACGCGCTGGTTGCCCTTGCGCAGCCCCTCGACGATGTCGTCGGGCGTGACGCCGTTGGCGAGGAGCGCCGCGAGGAAGCTGCCCGCGCTGATGCCGAAGAAGAGGTCGAAGTCGCAGAGGCGGCGGTCGAGCACGAAGCGGTCGAGCGCGCGCAGGGCGCCGACCTCGTAGAGCAGCCCCTCGATGCCGCCGCCCGCGAGGCAGAGGGCGACCTTGCCGCGGCCCTGGTCGGCGACGAGGGCCTCGACCGCGTCGAGGACGTCGGCGCCGCTCGGGTCGTAGAGCGGCTCGCGCAGTCGACAGCCGCCCGCGCGGTAGGCCACCGCGGCGGAGGCGGTGTCGCGGTCGAGGAGCACCAGCGTGCGGTCGCGCGACGCGAGGCCGTGCGAGTCGTCGTCGGGGAAGAGCCGCGCGAGCATGGCCTTGGACTCGGCCAGCGGCAGCCCGGTCGAGGCCCGCGCGTCGAGCAGCACCACGTCGATGGGCCGCGCGGCCAGCCAGCGCAGGGCACGGCCCGGGTCGCGCTCGACGATGACGCGCAGCGTGTGTGCCTCGCCCGCCTCGGTGCGCGTGACCAGCTGGATCTCGCCGTCGCCCAGGCGCCGCGCCTCGCCGCGTTCGAGCAGGGGGGCGGGGTCGACGGCGAGCAGCAACAGCGTTCGCATCTTGGAGGGTCTCCGGGAAGACGGCGCCGGGGGTGTGGGGCTCAGCGGAGCGTTGGGGCGGCGGGCGCGCTTCCGGGAGGCAACCTAGCGTCGGCCTGCCGGCGGCCGCAAGCCGCCCGATGACGCGCGATGGATTCGGAAGAGTGCGCAGCGCGGCGGGCGGTGTTGTACAGTCCAACTCGTGAACAAGGAGCAACCAGCCCACGCCACGATCGACGTGAAGGAGCTCAAGCGAGCGCTGGTCGCCACCGGGCTCGAGGTCTTCCGCGTGCGCGGCAACGAGGTGCACCTGGCCGAGCGGCAGAACCTCCACCTGATGGAGGCCCGCGTGCAGGTCGCCGGCGGCGGGTCGCCCGCGGTCACCGTGGTGCTGCACGCGCAGCGCAGCGACGCCCCGAAGATGGACCCGGCGAGCCTGCTCGACGTCGTGCGCGAGCGCGCCGCGGGGCTGCGCAGCGACGGCTACGAGGAGGTCGACGCGCGGCCGCGGGAGATCTGCTCGGTCAACGACGGCGCGGTGCTCGACGTCTGGTACGAGGTGACGCTGCGCCGCGGGGTGTCGTCCCTCGACGAGGCCGTGAGCGAGGCGCAGCGGGTGATCTCGGTCGAGCGCTACGTCATCCCCGGCGCGCGGGACTGAGCGCGGTCAGCGCGGCTTGCGGCGGGCGAGGCGCTCGTCGCGGCGCGCGGTGGCCGCGGCGATGCGCGCGAAGTCGTCGTCGCTCTCGGGGTGCAGCGGCGGGACGAGGCGGGCGCGGCCCTGGTCGTCGATGGCGACGAAGGTGAGGCGGGCCTCGACGCAGCGCCAGCGCGCGCCGGTGGCGGGGTTCTCGCCGTGCACGGTGACCTCGACCTCCATCGACGAGCGGAAGGTGGCGTTGACGCGGCCCTCGAGGGTGACCGTGTCGCCGATGAGGATGGGGCGCTCGAACTGCAGGTCGTCGACCGCGGCGGTCACGGTGGTGCCGGCCGAGTGGCGCATCGAGCAGATGCCGCCGCACATGTCCGTCCACGCCATGATCTGGCCGCCGAAGGCCTTGCCGAGCGCGTTGGCGTGCTCGGGAAACACCAGGAAGGTCATCACGGTGCGGGAGGCGGCGGCGGGCTTCGGCGCGGGGGTGTCGTCCATGGCTCCGGCCGGTCTCCCACGGACCGCGCGGCCGGCGCAACGGCCCGCGACCCCACGGCGTCGCTTCGGGCCGCGCGGCGCGTCGCTAACGGTTGACCGCGGGGTCGCCGCCGGGGCATCGACGGGGTCGCATGGATTCCTCCCACGAGCCGCACCACCCGAGCAGCCGGCCGCCCGCCGCGCGCGCCTCCGACGAGATCGTCGTGTCGGACCTCTGCTCGGCCGAGGTGCTGGCCACCGTCGCCACGCACTCGGCCGACGAGGCGCGCGGGCTGCTGCGCGCGGCCGCCGAGGCCCAGCGGGCGTGGTCGCGCGAGTCGGTGTCGGCCCGCGCGGCGATGGTGCGGCGCGTGACCGAGGCCATGGTGCAGCAGGCCGACGCGCTCGCCGAGGTGCTCCAGCGCGCGCAGGGGATGTGCCGCTTCGACGCGATCGTGCGGGAGATCCTGCCCTGCGTCGACGCGGGGCAGTGGTACGCCGCCGAGGCCGGGACGATGCTCGCCGACCTCGCGGTCGAGCCCCACCTGCGCAGCCACCGCCGCGGCGAGGTGCGCTTCGTCCCGCGCGGCGTGGTCGCCGTCTTCTCCCCGTGGAACGCCCCGCTCGCCGAGCCCCTCACCCTCGTCTTCGAGGCGCTGCTCGCGGGCAACGCCGTCGTCTGGAAGCCCTCCTCCCTCGCGGTTCTCCCCGCGCTGCGGGTGCGCGAGATCGCCGTGCGCGAGGGGCTCCCGGCCGACCTGCTCGCGGTCGTGGTGGGCGAGCGCGAGGCGGGCGACGCGCTCATCGACGCGGGGGTCGACCTCGCGGTGATGCTCGGCTCGAAGGACGCCGCGCGCCGGGTGGCGGCGCGGTGCGCGCGGGCGGCGGTGCCGTCGCTCTCGTCGGTCGCGGGCAAGACGACCCTCATCGCCTGCGAGGACTGCGACGTCGAGCGGGCGGCGCGCGCCATCGTCGCCGGGCGCTTCGTGCACGCGGGGCAGCGGCGCGACGCGGTCGAGCGGGCCATCGTGCACGCGGGCGTGGCGGGCGCGCTCAACCAACGGGTGATCGAGCTCGCGGCCTCGCTGCGGGTGGGCGACCCGTGGCGCGAGGCGGTCGACCTCGGGCCGGCGCGGCACCACACCCGGGCGACCTTCCTGCGGGTGGTGACCGAGGAGGCCGTGCGCCTCGGCGCGACGCTGGGCCTCGGGGGCGAGGCGCTGCACCGCGGCGGCGAGGGATCGTGGTTCGTGCCGACGGTGCTCGTGGGCGTGAGCGCCGACTCGCGGGCGGCGCGCGAGACGCTGCACGGGCCGGTGCTGCCGGTGCTCATCGCGACCTCCCACGCGCAGGCCCTGGCGCTCGCCGACGACGGGGTGGGCGGCCCCTTCGCGTACGTGTTCACCGAGTCGGCCGACCGCGCCTCGGCGATGGCCGACGGGCTGCGCGCGTCGGTGGTGCTGCACGACGACGTCTTCGCCGCCGAGGTCGCGGTCGACTCGCCGATGGACGCCTCGGGCCCCGGCGCCGCCGGCACGCTGCACGGCGCCGACGGGCTCGCGCGCATGTGCCGCGCGCAGCACCGCAGCGTGCCGAGCCTGGCGCTGCCCGCGCGGGACCCCGCGTGGCCGCCCTACTCGCCGCTGCGCGAGCAGGTCGCCATTCGCGCGCTGCGCACGGTCTTCGGGCGCCACGGCGTCGTCGGCCGCCTCGCCGATCTGTTCTGACGGCTTGACCCCACCCGACGCGTCGGGTTGGCTCCGCCCATCCCATGCACCCCGGACCCTTCCCCCCGCCGCAACAGCCCTGGGCGCCCGCCCCGCCCGCCCCGCCCGCCCGCGGCGGCACCGGTCGCATCCTCGCCTTCGGCTGCCTCGGCCTCGTGCTGCTCACGGTGCTGGGCACCCTCGGCGCCGTGTTCTTCCTGCGCGAGAAGTTCAGCGGAACCAGCCTCGCCACCACCGCCATCACGCCCGGCGTGCGCGCGTCGCTGACCTACACCGACCCGGGCAAGGGCCCCAACGGCGCCTGGCTCGGCGTCGACGTCTCGCACGCGCAGGGCTTCCGCGTGATGGGCCTGTTCACCGTGACCGCCAACGGCCGCGTGCTCGGGCAGTACAACCTCAACGGCGACCTCTCGGGGCGCTGCACCAACCCCGTCATCAACGAGAACACCGCCGCCTGCGACGACTGGCGGTACACCCAGGTCGGCGCCAACGGCACGGTCGCGGGGCAGACCCGGCTCTTCGTGATCCCCGCGCAGCCGAGCGGCACCGCCGTCTCGGTGGTCGGCACGCTCTACCTCGCGAGCGGCGTGACGGTGCGCCGCCTCGCGCTCGACGTCCGCGACTGACCCTCCTACTGCGCCGGCACCACCGGCATCGCATGCGCGGCGCTCGCCGGGCGGTCGACCTCCGGGGCGTTGGCCCGCGAGTGCCGCAGCTCGACCCGCGCCCCGGGCTGCGTGTCGCCCGAGTACACGCCGTGCCAGCCGGGGGGTAGCTCGGGCGTCGCCCAGAGGAAGACCCAGCGCGCGTCGGGCGGGCTCAGGTTGATGCAGCCGTGCGACATCCTCCAGCCGAAGTACGTGTGCCAGAAGGCGCCGTGCAGCGCGTACGAGCCGTGGAAGTACATCACCCACGGGACGTCCTCGATGCTGTACGGCCCGTCGCCCGCGGTGTCGCCGTCCATCGTCGTCGTGATGTGCCGGCTCTGGATGCGGAAGCTCCCGCTCGGCGACTCGTAGTTGCGCACGCCGCTGTGGCGGTCGCCGCGGCCCGACGAGATGAGCGTCGCGAAGACCGGGCGCGCGCCCTCGTAGGCGACGAGCACCTGCTCGTCGAGGTCGACGTCGATCCACTTCTCGGTCGGGCCGACGCCCTCGGGCGGCGCGCGCAACACCGCCCGCCGCACGTTGCGCTGGTTGACCGCGTGCCCGTCGGCGGTGCGCCAGTAGGTCTGCGCCCCCGCGCGGATGGGCGGCGCGTCGGCGAGCTGGAAGAAGGTGTGGCGCGCCACGCGGCGGTGCGACGAGGCCCCCGTCCCGTTGGCGAAGGGCGTGTACTCCCAGCCCTGCTCGCTGACCATCCAGGCCATCGGCAGGTGGTGCGTCTCGTCGGCGACCTGCCCCGCGAAGCGCGACCAGTTGCGCACCGCCGAGAGCCGCCCGTTGCGAATGAACCCGCCGCTCTGCGTGCGCCAGTAGACCTCGTCGGTGTCGCCGTCGCGCACCGTGCGGTCGAGCGCCACGTACATGCCCGACAGCAGCCGGCGCACGACCGGCCCCCCGCGCTCGCCCGCGAGGTCGCCGAGCCGCGGCGGACCGCCCGCGTCGCGCACCTCGACGACCCGTCGCGCCGCGCGG
>JAQBQI010000721.1 GCA_028287085.1 Myxococcaceae bacterium | reverse complement strand
CGCCCTCGGCGTGCGCACCACCGTCGGATCGCCGGGCAGCCAGTGCGGCTTCGTCCCGACGAGCCGGGCGGTGGTGGTGACGGCGCTGGAGGCGCGCGACCTCCGCGGCGGCGCCCCGGCGCAGCGGCTCGCCGCGCTCCCGTTGCAGGACGCGGTGCCCGGCTTCGACGAGCCGGCGGCGGAAGCGTCGCTCGTCGTGGCGGCGCGGCCGGTCGAGCACGTGGCGATCGCGGCGGACGGCGACGTGGCCGCATCGGTGGGCGAGCACGCATGGTGGATCGACGCCCGCGGGGCCCGCGCGCTGGCGTGGCCGCGGCCGGCGAGCTCGGTGCGCGCGCTGGCCTTCACGCCGCACGGGCTGGCGGCGCAGGCGCAGTTCGACGCGGGCGCGCGGATGCTGCCCGCGACGGCCCTCTTCGGGCGCGACGGGCGCACGCGGTCGGCGCTCGGCGGCGCGCAGGAGTTCGCGCCCGACGGCGCGGCGCGCGTGGTGGTGCGCGACGAGACCTGGGCGCTCTGGGACCTCCGCGCGATGGAGCGCGTGCGCGCCCTGCCCGACCCGGGCGCGCTCAACCTGAGCGCGAGCGACCAGGCGCGGGTGACCGACGCGGGGGTCGTGGTGCTGCGCGAGGAGCGCGGCGGCGCGCACGTCTTCCTGGTGGCCGAGGGAGAGGGTTGGCGGCGGGTGGAGGTCGCCGCCGGGGGTGCGTCGCTGTGGCGCTGGGCGCTCGCGCCCGACGGCCGCCACGTCGCGCTGCACGAGCCCCACCGGCTGCGGGTGGTCGAACTGCACGACGGCCGCGTGCGCTGGGAGCGCGGCTTCGCGGGCGACGCGACGGCGACGGCCTTCGCGGGCGACCGGATCTTCGTGGCCGACGACCGCGGCGGGGTGAGCGGGCATTCAGTCGACGGGGTGCAGTTCGCGCGGGTCGACCTCGCGGGGCGCTTCGACCACGCGACGGCGCTGGCGGTGTCGCCCGACGGCGCGGCGCTGGCGGTGGGCACGGCGCGGGGGCGGGTGTTCGTGTTCCGCGTGGGGTCGGCCCTGCGCGGTGGGGGAGAAGGAACCGCAAGGGCGCAAGGGTCGCAAGGAACGGAAGGGATGGGACGAGACGGGAGGTGATGGATCCGAGCCCGTGACCAGCCGTCTCGTCCCTTCCGGTCCTTGCGACCCTTGCGCCCTTGCGGTTGTTCTCTCGCGGCGCTCGCGGGGTCGGCGCGTCAGACCTGGATCGCCGCGCCCGCGCTACTCCTTCAGGAACCGCCCCCGCTCCTCCAGCGGCGGCTCATACCCGCGCAGGTATTCCATCGCGCCGTCGACCCCGTCGACGAAGCGCACGAAGTCGCGCAGCACCGGCGCCATGAAGCCCGCCTCCACCGCGCGGTCGATCTGCGCGCGCAGCGGGTCGTAGTAGCCGCCGTAATTCACCGCCGCCATCGGCTTGCGGTGCAGCCCGATCTGCCGCCAGGTCGCGACCTCGAGCAGCTCCTCCCAGGTGCCGTAGCCGCCGGGTAGCGCGACGAAGCCGTCGGCCAGCGTCGCCATCTTCAGCTTGCGCGCGTGCATGTCGTCGGTGATGTGCAGCTCGCTCAGGCTGGCGTGCGCGAGCTCGCGGGCGCGCAGCGTCTCGGGCAGCACCCCCACCACCCGCCCGCCCGCCGACAGCGCCCCGTCGGCGACCGCGCCCATCAGCCCCACCGACGCGCCGCCGTAGACCACCGCCGCGCCCTCCTCCGCGAGCGCCCGACCGAGCGCCGTGGCCAGCGCGTGAAACGAAGGGTCGTGGCCCGGAGAAGAGCCGCAGTACACGGCGACGGTCGATCCGCGGAGGTTCATCGCGCGGAGGTTATTCCCACCGCGGCCGCCGCTGGTAGCGTCGCGCGCACCACCGATGCGCCGCGCTGAACGACCGATGCTCCCACTGCTCGCGCTGCTCGCGCTGGCCGCCTGCGCGACGACCGCCGGCCGTAGCGTGCGACCGTCGCGGCCGCTGGGCTTCCCCGCGACCTGCGCGCACGAGGGCCGCCGCCTCGTGGTGGTCCCGCTGGGGGAGGTCGCGGCCGCCGACCTCGACCGGCTCGCCGAGCGCTACCGCCGCGCCTACGGGCTCGAGGTCACCGTGTCGCCGGCGCTGCCGCTCCCGCCGCAGGCCTACGACGCCGCGCGGCGGCAGTGGTACGGCGAGCTGCTCCTCGACGCCCTCGACCGGGACCACCCCGCGACGGCGGACACGGCGCTCGTCCTCGGCGTGCTGCCGCACGACCTCTACCTCCAGTCGATGCCGTGGCGCTTCGCCTTCTCGGCCTTCCACCGCCATACCGCCGTCGTCTCCACCGCGCGCCTCGACCCGGTGTTCTTCCGCGAAGCCCCCGACCCCGAGCGCCGCGACGAGCGCCTCTACAAGCTCGTCACCCGGCTGCTCGGGTCGGCCCTGTGCGAGCTCCCGCGGCGCGGCTCGGAGCGCAGCGTGATGCGCGAGACCATCCTCTCGCTCGAAGACCTCGACGGCATCGACGAGTCGCGCTGGGACTGAAGTGCGGCGCGCGAGGCGTCCGCCGCCGTCACGCTGAAGCGCCGTTCACCGGCGGGGCGATCGCCGCCACCACGCGCTCGGTCTCGCGCGCGCCGCAGCCGAGCCACTGCGCGAAGGGCGAGCGCCGCCCGTCCTCCGTGGCGCAGGCCGCCGCGATGCGCTCGACCACGTCGGCCCGCACCGCGCGGCCGCCCATCACGGGGTAGCCCATCGCCAGGTAGGCCCGCGGCGACACGCCCGCCTCGACGGCCATCGAGGCCACGCCCGGCGACGGCGACCGCACGCCCGCCCCGTAGCGCACCCGCACCAGCGCCACCCGCCGCGCCACCGCCTCGTCGGTCAGCAGCGCCCGCGCGAAGACCACCCGCGCGCCCAGCACCAGGCCCCGCGCCGCCAGCGCCTCGCGGTCGACCGCCGCCGGGTCGGACAGTACCCCGTCGACCTCCGCCGTCAGCGCGCACCCGAGGCCCTGCGCGAGCTGGTGGTGCAACCCCCGCCACCACGCCGCGTCGACCGCCTCGCCCGCCGCCGCCTCGACGGGCTCGAGCAGCGCGTGCACCTCGTCGCGCGACCACGCCACCAGCCGCCGCAGCAGCCGCGCCCGCGCCCCGCCGCCCAGCGCCGCCAGCGCCGGTGAGGTCTCCAGCGTCACGTCGGGCAGCGTCACGGAGGTTCCCGCCACCAGCCTCGCCAGCACCTCGCCCTCGGGGACCAGCAGCACCTGGCCCTTACCGTTCAGCGTAAAGCGCGCGTGCGGGGCGTCGACCAGCGACTCCATCCAGGCCGTCGGCGAGGCCGTCGTGGCGGGCTCCCGCGGGGCGAGCGCGGCGCGCAGGCCCTTCAACGCCGCGAAGGGGTGGCGCGGGTCGAGGGGCCGCTGCTCGGCCTCGGTCAACATCCGCCGGGGGCGCGGCGCGGCGTTGGGGCGCGGCGCGGGCTCGTCGACGAAGCGCTGCACCAGCCGCGCGTGCAGGGCGTCGCTCAACTGGTCTTCGAGCGCGCGGGTGTGCTCCTGCCAGCGGGCGGCGGCGTCGAGCCAGTAGGGGCGGTTGGCGAGGTAGGTCCAGGTTCGGACGGAGGCGATGCGGGCGACGAGGGTGTCGACGTCGCCGGTGAGGTCTTCGAGCGGCGCGACGCCCGCGCGCACGAAGTCGGCGCGCAGCCGGCCGTGGTCGCAGAGCTCGATGAAGACCGCGGCGAGCTGGCCAACGTGGTCCTCGAAGAGCAGGCGGCGGAAATCGGGGACGGTGCAGACCTCCCACAGGAGCGCGACGCGGGCCTCGGTGGTGGCCCGGTCGCGCACGTCGGCGCGCTGGAGGAGCGCGGCGAGGGCGGCCTCGTCCTCGGCCTGGCTTACCCGGGCGAGTATTCGCCGCGGCGCCGGGGACTTCAGCGACGCCGTGAGCGCGGCCACGGAGCTGAAGTCGAGGGCGCTCGACCGCCACACGACCTTGCGCAGCGGGGCGAAGCGCTGGCTCTCGATCTGCGCGCGCACCTCGGCGGGGATGACGTGGGGCGCGAGGGCGCTGAAGGTGCCGTCCTGCAGGTGGCGGCCGGCGCGGCCGGCGATCTGGCCGAGCTCGGCGGCGTCGAGCTCGCGCGCGGTGCGGCCGTCGAACTTGCGCAGCGACGCGAAGGCCACGTGGCGCACGTCGAGGTTGAGCCCCATGCCGATGGCGTCGGTGGCCACCAGGTAGTCGACCTCGCCCGACTGGAACATCGCCACCTGCGCGTTGCGCGCCCGCGGCGAGAGCGCCCCGAGCACGACGGCGGTGCCGCCGCGGATGGCGCGGAGGCGCTCGGCGAGCTCGTAGACCTGGTCCATGGAGAAGGCCACGACGGCGCTGCGCCGCGGGACGCGCGCGAGGGGCACCGTCTCTGCCGCCGAGAGCTTGGAGAAGCGCGGCGCGCTCGACACCTTCGCGGTGGGCACGAGCTCGCCCAGCACCGCCGTCGCCGTGTCCGACCCGAGGAACCACGTCTCCTTCTCGCCGCGCGCGTGCAGCAGCCGGTCGGTGAAGACGTGGCCGCGCTGCGGGTGCGCCGCGAGCTGGATCTCGTCGACCGCGAGGAAATCGACCGGCAGGTCGAGGGGCATCGCCTCGACGGTGCACACCCAGTAGTCGGGCCGCGGCGGGATGCGCTTCTCCTCGCCGGTCATCAGGGCCACGCGCCCCTCGCCGACGCGGGTGCTCACGCGGTCGTAGACCTCGCGCGCCAGCAGGCGCAGCGGCAGGCCGATCATGCCCGTGGCGTGCTCGAGCATGCGCTCGACCGCGCGGTGGGTCTTGCCCGTGTTGGTCGGCCCGAGGAGGGCGTTGATGAGGGTCTGCTCGCGCATCGGGGGGACCGCGGCCCCGGATCGTCGGGGGGCAGCGCGGGCGTGACCCGGGCACCGTAGCACCACCCGCTCTGGCAACTCTCTGGGTGCCGACTGCCGGAACGGGTCATACTGCCCGATAGCGACCGAGAAGGAGACCACCATCGAGCTCTACGGCAACACCACGGGCCTCTCCCCCAGTGACAAGAGCGCGCTCGAGCGCATCTACCGACGGCGGGTTCCTGCCGACCGCATCACGTCTCCCGAACTCGCGAAATCGCTCGCCGAGGCCTCGGCCGCCACCGGGCGGCAGGTCGGCGCGCTGGTCAATCGCGCGGGCGCGGTCGAGCACGTCATCGTCGGCGACGCGCACAAGCTCATGCTCCCCGACGTGGGGCGCCTGCGCGCGGCCGACGGGCGCTTCCGCGCGCTGCGGCTGGTGCACACCCACCTGCGCGGCGAGGCGCTCTCGCGCGACGACCTCGTCGACCTGAGCCGCCTGCGCCTCGACCTCATCGCGGCGCTGCACGCGCGCCCCGACGGCACGGTCGGCGACGTGTTCTGGGCGCACCTGCTGCCCGAGAACCCCGCGGGCAAGCTCTGGCGCGAGGAGGGCCCCGTCTCCCTCCACGGGCTCATGGACACCGACTTCCTCGCGATGATCCGCGCGGTGGAGGAGGAGTTCACGCGCCTCGCGCGCTCGCGCAAGGCCGTGGCCAACGACGGCCGCGCGGTGCTCGTGCACGTCACCGACAAGCGCAAGGCGCACTTCATCGAGGACTCCCTGCGCGAGCTGCGCGAGCTCGCCCGCACCGCCGGCGTGCTGGTCGTCGACGAGGTGGCCCAGGTGCGCGACCAGGTCGACCCGCGCTTCGTGCTCGGCAAGGGCAAGCTCGACGAGGTGATGCTGCGCGCGCTCCAGCGCGACGCCGACGTGCTCATCTTCGACCGCGACCTCGCGCCCGCCCAGGTGTCGTCGATCTCGGCGGCGACGGACATGAAGGTCATCGACCGCACGCAGCTCATCCTCGACATCTTCGCGCAGCGCGCCGAGACCCGGGACGGCAAGCTCCAGGTCGAGCTCGCGCAGCTGAAGTACATGCTGCCGCGGCTCGGCCAGAAGGACGACGCGCTCTCGCGCCTCACCGGCGGCATCGGCGGACGCGGGCCCGGCGAGACCAAGCTGGAGATCGCGGGCCGCCGCGCGCGCGACCGCATCACGCACCTCGAGTCGCAGCTCAAGGAGCTTTCGGGCCAGCGCCGCCAGCGCCGCCAGCGCCGCCTGAAGTCGGGCCTGCGGGTGGCCGCGCTCGTCGGGTATACCAACGCGGGTAAGAGCACGATGCTCAACACCCTCACCGGGGCTGGGGTGATCGCGGAGGACAAGCTCTTCGCCACGCTCGACCCGCGCTCGCGGCGGCTCACCTTCGGCCCCGACCAGGGGCTGCGCGAGGGCGACGGGCTGCCCGAGGCGATGATCCTCACCGACACGGTGGGCTTCATCCGCGACCTGCCGAAGGACCTCGTCGCGGCCTTCCGCGCGACCTTCGAGGAGACCGCCGAGGCCGACGTGCTGCTGCACGTCATCGACGCCTCCGACGCGCGCTACGAAGACCAGATCGAGACCACCGAGTCGCTGCTGGAGGCCCTCGACCTGCACCGGCTGCCGCGCGTCATGGTCTTCAACAAGAGCGACCTCGCGCTGCCCGGCGTGGCCGCGGCGCTCGCCCGCGCCGAGCACGGCGTGGCCGTCGACGCGCGCGACGCCCGGAGCCTCAACCCCCTGCTCATCCGCCTGCGCCACATGCTGGGCCAGCCGGCGACGCCCGACCCGCCGCCCGTGCGCGCGTGGTCGCCCGACCCCGAGAACCTGTAGTCTCCCGCTCACCTCCCGTGAGCAACGTGGTCCGCCCCCGGGTCGCCGTCGTGCGCGGCGCCTCCGTCGCGCTGCTCGCCGCGCTCACCCTCGTCGCCCGCGCCTCGATGCGCGCGCAGGTCTTCGACGGCGGTGAGGTCACCCCCGTCGAGGTCGACGCCTTCTATCACCTGCGCCGCATCGCCCGCACGGCGGAGCACTTCCCCGCGCTCCCGCTGCGCGACCCGCTCGTCGACTGGCCGCGCGGCGCCGTCGTCCCGTGGCCCGAGGGCTACGACTGGACCGTCGCCGCCCTCGCCCGCCTCGCCGGCTGCTCGACGCCGCGCGCCGTCGAGGTCTTCGCGGCGTGGTCCCCCGTGGCCGCGGGTCTCGCCGTGGTGCTCGGCACCTACGCGCTCTGTCTGCGCCTCCTGCGCGGCGAGTGCGGCGCGTCGGGCGCGGCCTTCCTCGCGGGCCTCGTCGCCGCCCTCGCGCCGCAGTCGGTGGCCACCTCGCTCGTCGGCCGCATCGACCACCACGTCGTCGAGCAGGCCTCGGTGCTCGGGCTGCTCGCGTGGTGCCTCGCGCGCCCCGCGGCCGACGCGACGCCCGCCGCCGCGCTGCGCTTCGAGCTCGCGGGCGCCGCCGTGCTGGGCCTCTCGCTCTGGTGCTTCAACGGCTCGGTGCTCTACGCCGCCGTCGCCGCCGGGGTGCTCGGGCT
>JAQBQI010000714.1 GCA_028287085.1 Myxococcaceae bacterium | reverse complement strand
GAGTGCGTGGTGCCGAGGTCGATGCCGATCGGGGTCGGCCGCGCGGAGGGATCGAAGATCTGGAAGAGCGCCATGACGGGGGGTTTAGACCTCTGGAGGAACGCGTTTCAAATGTCGAGGGCGTCGTCGGCTTCTTCCTCGAAGCGACGGAAATACTTGAGCCGTACGAGCGCGTCGCGCGCGGCGGCGAGGGCGGCCGTGCCGGGGGCGGCGTCGGCGTCGAAGGCCGCGGCGAGGGCGGCCTCCTCGGCGGCCGAGCGGGCGCGCACCTGGGCGAGCAGCGCGGTGACCTTCTCGGGCGAGCGCCGCGCCTCGTCGAGCGACTCGCGCAGCTCCATCACCTCCATGAGCAGCGCCTGCGACGGGCGGTCGGCGTCGCCCACGGCGAGCCCGTGCGCCGCGAGCAGCGCCTCGGCGCGGGTCAGCGGGTCGCGCAGGGCGCGGAAGGCCTCGTTGACGGCGACGGCGCGCTCGAGGGCCATGCGCCGCTCGCCGGGCGGGCTCTGCACGTAGCGGTCGGGGTGGAGGGTGCGCGAGAGGTCGCGGTGGCGCTGCTCGAGCGCGGCGCGGTCGAGCGAGAAGCGCCTCGCCACGCCCAGGACTTCGAAGGGGTCGGTCATGGTGGCGGTGAACTCGGGGTGCGTGGGAAGAGGAGACGGGGAGGGGAGCCGCGGCTCAGACGCCGAAGCTCTCGCCGCAGCCGCAGCCGGTGGCCTCCTGCGGGTTCACGAACTTGAAGCCGTGTTGCATGAGCTTCACCTCGTAGTCGAGCGTGGTGCCGTTGAGGAAGACCAGCGACTTCGGGTCGACCACGACGCGCAGGCCGTCGAAGTCGAAGAGCTGGTCGCGGGTGCCCGGCTTGTCGGCGAACTCGATCACATACGAGAAGCCCGAGCAGCCGCCGCCGCGCACGCCCAGGCGCAGCGCGGCGTCGGGGGTGCCCCGCTTCGCGAGGGCCTCCTTGGCCTTCTCGACGGCCTTCGGGGTCAACTGCACTGCCAGTTCGGTCGCCATCACGTCACCTCCGCTCGACTCTCTTCGACTCTCAGCCCTGCGCTTCGCGCTTCGCCGACTGCTTCTTGCGGAAGTCCTCGATCGCGCTCTTGATCGCGTCTTCGGCCAGCACCGAGCAGTGGATCTTCACCGGCGGGAGGTTGAGCTCCTTCACGATGTCGGTGTTGCGGATGGCCGACGCCTCGTCGAGCGTGCGGCCCTTCAGCCACTCGGTGGCCAGCGACGAGCTCGCGATGGCCGACCCGCAGCCGAAGGTCTTGAACTTCGCGTCTTGAATGACGCCGTCGTCGCTCACCTTGATCTGCAGCCGCATCACGTCGCCGCAGGCGGGGGCGCCCACGAGGCCGGTGCCGACGTTGGGATCTTCCTTGTCGAGCGTGCCGACGTTGCGCGGGTTCTCGGCGTGCTCGATGACCTTTTCGCTGTATGCCATGTTCGTATTCCTTGTTTGCAGTCGTGAAAAAAGATCAGTGCGCCGCCCAGACGATGTCCTTGAGGTTCACGCCCTCCTTCGCCATCTCGTAGAGCGGCGAGAGATCGCGGAGCTTCTTCACCTTGTCGATCACGAGGCGGGCCACGAAGTCGACCTCCTCCTCCGTGGTGAAGCGCCCGAGGCCGAAGCGGATGCTCGTGTGCGCGAGCTCCTCCTCGACGCCGAGCGCGCGCAGCACGTAGGAGGGCTCGAGCGACGAGCTCGTGCAGGCGCTGCCCGACGAGACCGCCACGTCCTTGATGGCCATCATCAGCCCCTCGCCCTCGACGTACGAGAACGAGACGTTGAGGTTGTTCGGGAGGCGCCGCGCGTCGTCCCAGGCGCCGTTGATGTGGCACTCGTCGAGCTCGGCGAAGAGCTGGTTCTTCAGCCGGTCGCGCAGGGTCTTCAGGCGCTTCGCCTCGTCGCGCCACTCCTTCGTCAGGATCTCGCAGGCCTTGCCGAAGCCCACGATGCCGGGGACGTTGAGCGTGCCCGAGCGGTTGCCGCGCTCGTGCCCGCCGCCGTCGATCTGCGCCGTGAGCCGCACGCGCGGGCGGGCGCGGCGCACGTAGAGCGCGCCGATGCCCTTGGGGCCGTAGATCTTGTGGGCCGTGATCGAGGCGAGGTCGACGCCCATCTCGCTCACGTTGAACTCGGTCTTGCCGATGCCCTGCACCGCGTCGCAGTGGAAGATGACCCCGCGCTCCTTGCAGAGCGCGCCGATCGCCTTGATGGGCTGGATGGTGCCGACCTCGTTGTTGGCGAGCATCACCGACACGAGGATGGTCTTGTCGGTCATCGCCGCGCGCACGTCGTCGATCGACACCACGCCCTCGACGCCGACGTCGAGGTAGGTGACCTCGTAGCCCTGCTTCTCCAGGCGCTTGCAGGTGTCGAGCACGGCCTTGTGCTCGATCTTCGTGGTGATGATGTGGTTGCCCTTGTCGCGGTAGAACTCGGCCACGCCCTTGATGGCGAGGTTGTCGCTCTCGCTCGCGCCCGACGTGAAGACGATCTCCTCGGGCTTGTCGGCGCCGATGAGCGTGGCCACCTGCTCGCGGGCGTAGTTGACGGCCTCCTCGGCCGTCCACCCGAACTTGTGCGAGCGCGACGCCGCGTTGCCGAAGTGCTCCGTGAAATACGGGAGCATCGCCTCGAGCACGCGCGGGTCCATCGGCGTGGTCGCGTGGTTGTCCATGTAGATCGGCAGCTTGAGGGGCATCGTCGTTCGCTCTCCGTGGTCGGTCAGTCGTGTCGCGGGCCGTGCAGGCCGGCGACCAATTCGGGCGCCCCGCAGCCGTGCAGGTCGCACTGCGGGCAGGAGGTGATGAGCCGCGCGGGCTCGCACTCGTCGCAGGTCTCGAGGTAGGCCACCGAGGACCGCAGCTCGTCGCGCAGCTGCTCGAGGTGCTGGAGCTGCCGCTCGGTGTCGAGCAGCTTCTGCTGGTAGAGCTCGCGGATCTTCGCCATCGCCCCGGTGGCGCTGCCCGAGCGCTCCCACTCGGCCACCAGCTCGCGGATGTCGGGCAGGGAGAAGCCGAGGTCCTGGAGGCGCGAGATCCAGCGCACGCGCAGCACCGCGTCGTCGCTGTAGAGCCGGAAGCCGCCTTTGCTGCGCTCGACCGGCTGGAGCAGACCGAGCTCTTCGTAGAGGTGCAGCGCGCGCACCGTCTTCTGGGTGCGTTGGGCCAGGTCGCCCACGCGCAGCAGCAGCACCCCGTCGGTGCGCGACGGGGGCGGCGGGACCAAGACGTCGGGGTTTACGATCGGGAGCCGGATCGCCATTACTGCCTCGGGGCAACCCTCACCCATGCGTAAGGGTTGGGTCGCTAACAGACCCTTACGTACGGGTAAGGGTCGCCGAGGTCAAGCGAAGTTTCGCCCTGCAATCACGGGCGGGGAACGGTCCGCACCCTGTCGAGGCGCTCAGTCGCGATGGCGGGCGAGGGGGACGCCGAACCACAGGGCGGGGACGAGTAGCGCAGTCGTGGCGGCGACGACGAGGGCGGCGGCGCGCGAGAGGATGACGTCGGTGACCACGAAGAGGGTGCCGGCGATGCCGGGGATCATGACGACCATCGCGGCGAGGACGAGGGCGGTGCCGCGGCGGGTGATCCAGGGCTTGTCGCCCTTCTTGAAGCGGATGCGGTGCCACGCGGTGGGCGCGAGCAGCAACGCGGTGGCCGCGGCGACGCAGAGGAGCGAGGCCAGGTAGATGGCCTTCTGCCCGTCGCCCAGCGCCGAAAAGCGCTCGGTGAAGGGGACCGTGAGCAGGAAGCCGAGCATCACCTCGGCCCCGGGCAGCGCGATGCGGATCTCTTCGAGGAGCTCGTCGTAGTCGCGCTCGATGCGCTCGGCCTCGGTCTCCTCGGGCTCGTCGGTCTCAGGCGCGGCGGTCATGGGTCGCACCCGTATTCGGAGCGGAGCGCGCGGCGTCAACCGTCGCGCCAAGCGCCGCCCCTACGTCACACAGCGGTCGGCGACGAGGTCGCAGCGCAGCGTGCCGTCGCAAGGCGGCGCGTCGCGGATACGCCGGCAGGGCGCGCCCGGAGCGCCGAGCACGCGGCAGACGCCGTCGGCGCAGGCGCTGTCCTCGCGGCAGGGCGCGTCGCCGGTGGAACCCGCGCAGGGCTCGCCGGGCTCACGCGGTCGGCGGCAGGTGTCGCCGAAGCAGCGGAGCCCGTCGAGGCAGCGGCCCGCGGCGCAGCGGACGCCCTCGGGGGCCGAGGCGCAGCGGCCGTCGACGCAGGCGTAGCCCGCCTCGCAGGCGTCGCTGAGTCCCGCCGGATCGCAGGCCTCGCCGCGCGGGCGAAGCGGGACGCAGCCGCCGTTGCAGGCGAGCCCGTCGTCGCACTCCCAGATGTCGCGGCACGGCGCGCCCGTCGCCCCGCGGCGCCGACAGGTGCGGGGCGCGGTGGCCTCCGGCGCGCACACGAGGTCCTGGTCGCAGGGCGGGCCCGAGGCGGCGCAGGTCTCGCCCGCGGCGAGCGCGCGCAGGCAGGTCGACCCGTCGCAGTAGAGGCCCGGTGCGCACTGCGGCCGGCCTG
>JAQBQI010000680.1 GCA_028287085.1 Myxococcaceae bacterium | reverse complement strand
ATGCTCCGAGCGGCCCCGGGCGGCGAGCTCCCGCGCCACCGCGGCGAGCGCGGTCGGCTGCGGCACCCCGCCGCGCACGTCGAAGGCGCCGGGCTCGTAGTGCTCGCGGCGCAGCGTCACGAGGCTGTCCCAGTCGTACGCGCCGAAGGCCGACCAGAGGGTCACGGCGCGCACGTCGGCCCCGCCCGCCCGCGCCTCGCGGGCCCCCTGCCAGGCCTCGACCAGCCAGCGCACCTGCTCGTCGGGGGCGCAGCCGAGGTGGGCCTCGGTGACCGCCAGGGGCGTCCGGTAGCGGTCCCAGACCTCGCGCAGCAGCGCGCCGTGGCCGACGATGCCCTCGGGCCGCACGCGCACCGCCTCGACGTCGCTGTACACGTCGCGCCCGTTGCCGCCGCGGCACTCCGCCGGGTAGCGCTCGGGGCGCTCGTCGAGGAAGCGGTCGCTCGTGACGTAGTAGTTCACCCCGATCAGGTCGGGGGCGCAGGGGCGGTCGCAGAGCGCGAGCAGCTCGCCCTCGCCGAGCCCGCAGCGCCGCAGGTGCGCGAAGAGCGGGTGCGCGCGCCCGACGCGGCCGTGCAGCAGGTCGAGGCTGAGCCAGCGCCGCTCGTTCTCGAAGTCGGCCTGGTAGCGCAGCCGCGGCGACGAGAACACCCGGCCGAGGTCCTCGGTCTGCACCAGCCGCGCGCCCGGCGCGACGGCGCGAATGGCCCGCATCGCGGCCGCCGTCGCCAGGGTCTCGTGGAGCAGCGCGCGCGCGAAGGCGGCGCCGCTGCGCTGGTGCGGATACCAGTGCCCGTAAAGCGCGCTGAAGCGGGCCGTGGTGAGGGGCTCGTTGACGGGGGTGTAGTCCTCGACCCAGGGGTAGCGCTCGGCCACCGCGCGCGCGAAGTCCGCGAGCCCGTCGACGAAGCTCCCCTCCAGCAGGCTGGTGCCGTGCGGCCCGCTGCCGTGGTGCACGAGGCCCACCACCACCCGGATGCCCAGGTCGCGCAGCCGCGCCATGCGCGCGTCGGCCCAGGCGAAGTCGGCCGACGCCACCCCGCGCGGGGCGGTGCGCTCCCAGAGGATCGGGTAGCGCACCGCCTTCACGCCGAGGTCGGCGAGGCGGTCGAGGTCGTCGAGGCGCGCGGCGTGGCCGGTGCGCTCGACCTGGTCGAAGAAGGCGTCGCCCACGCGGTTGACGGTGCACTCGACGCCGCCCCAGAGGTCCATCCCCGCCGTCTCGGTGGTGGTCATTCGCTCAGGCCGCGCGCGCGTCGTCGGGGCCGAGGGCGCTCGCGCCGCGGATCTGCTCGAAGACCGCGAGGGCCTGCCCGACGACCTGGTCCATGTTGTAATACTTGTAGGTGGCCAGCCGGCCGACGAAGCGCACGTCGGGGGTGGCGTCGGCGAGTGCCTTGTAGCGCCGGTAGAGCTCGGCGTTCTCGGGCCGCGGCACGGGGTAGTACGGGTCGCCCTCGGCGGTCGGGTATTCGTACACGACGCTCGTCTTGCGGTGCGACTGCCCCGTCAGGTATTTGAACTCCGTAATCCGCGTATACGCGTGTTCGTTGGGGTAGTTCACCACCGCCGCGGGCTGGAAGAACTCCCGGTCGTGGGTCTCGAACTTGAAGTCGATCGAGCGGTACGGGAGCTTGCCGAAGCGGCAGTCGAAGAAGGAGTCGACGGGCCCCGTGTAGATCATCTCCTTGAAGGAGACCTCGCGCATCACGTCGCGGTAGTCGGCGTTGAGGGCGACGGTGATGTTCTTGTGGTCGAGCATGCGCTCGAACATGCGTGTATAGCCGTGCAGCGGCATCGCCTGGAACTCGTCGGTGAAATAGCGGTCGTCCCGGTTGGCGCGCGCCGGCACGCGCGCGGCGACGGCGGCGTCGAGCTGCGACGGGTCGAGCCCCCACTGCTTGCGGGTGTAATTGCGGAAGAACTTCTCGTACAGGTCGCGGCCGATCTTGCCGACGACGGCGTCTTCCGAGGTGCGCGCGTGCTGGATGGGCTCGGCGATGCGCTTGAAATACCCCTCCATCTCCTCCGGGCTCATGTGGAGTCCGTAGAGCTTGTTGACCGTGTCCACGTTGATGGGAAAGGGCAGCAGCTTGTCGTCGACGCTCGCGAGCACCCGGTGCTCGTAGGGCCGCCAGCTGGTGAACTCCGAGAGGTACCGGAAGATCTTCGGCGACTCGGTGTGGAAGATGTGCGGCCCGTACTTGTGCACGAGCAGCCCGTGGTCGTCGTAGTGGTCGTAGGCGTTGCCGCCGACGTGCGGGCGCTTGTCGCAGAGCAGCACGCGGCGGCCGAGCTGCGTGGCCAGTCGCTCGGCCAGGACGCTGCCGGCGAAGCCGGCGCCCACGATCAGATGGTCGAACATGAGTCGCGCTCCTCGGTGTGGTTGGTGTTGGCGGCGGCGGCGTTGGCGGCGACGTGGTGGCGGGGCAGGGCGTCTTCGATGAGCCGGGCCATCGAGCGCCAGGTCTTGTCCCAGGAGGTGCGGGCCACGACCGCGTCGGCGGCGGCGCGGTGCGCGTCGGGGTCGCCGCCCAGCGCCGCGTCGACGGCGGCGGGGAAGGTCTGCGCGTCGGCGATGTGCACCACGCCCGCGACGCCGTAGGGGATGACCACGTCGCGGATGGCCGTGGAGACGACGGGCTTGCCGGCGGCGAGGTACTCGAGGGTCTTGGTCGGGCTGATGAAGCGGGTCGCCTCGTTGAGCGCGAAGGGCATCATCGCGGCGTCCCAGTGCGCGAGGTACGCGGGCAGCTCGCTGTAGGTCTTGCCGCCCAGGTAGTGGAGGTTGGCGCGGCGCGGGAGCGAGGCCTCGTCGATCTTCACCACCGGCCCGATCATCACGAACTGGCGGTCGGGGCGCGCGTCGGCGAGGGACGCGAGCAGCTCGAGGTCGAGCCGCTCGTCGATGACGCCGAAGTAGCCGACGCGGGGGTGCGCGATGTCGCGCTGGTCGGCCGGCTCGTCGGGCGTCGCGCGGGCCCGCTCGAAGTGGGCCGCGTCGACGCTGCTCGGGAAGGCGTGCACCGAGCGGTGCGCGGCGCGCTTGGCCTCGTAGAGGCTCTGGCCGCCGGTGAAGACGAGGTCGGCCCGGGCGAAGAGCTGCCGCTCGCGGGTGACGAGCTCGGGCGGCGCGCCGCGGAAGCCCGAGAGCTCGTCCATGCAGTCATAGACGACCAGCGACGCGTCGATGCCCTCGGCGATCGGCAGCGCCATCGGGGTGTAGAACCACAGCACCGGCCGCTCGACGCCGCGCGCCGCGAGGAAGTCGCGCAGCAGCTCGCGCTGCGCCGCCTCGGCCTCGGCGGGGCCGGTGCCTACGGGGAGGTGCGGAGTGCCCACGACGAGGGAGTCGGCGACCTGGGCGGTCTCGATGCGGGCGGGGCCGTCATCGAAGACGGGCTCTTCGAGGAAGAAGACGCGGCGCTCGCGGGCGGCGCGGGCCATGAGGTGATTGGGGCGCTGGTAGACGAAGCCCCAGCGGAGGTGCGAAAGGACGACGAGATCGAAATCACGGTTCACGGTGATCTATCCCCAATAGGTGTGAGGTGGAGGGCCGACCGGACAGGCGAGGGACCGTCAGCAAAGGGAGTGCCGACGCCCGGAAAGGCCTACGATGAAGGCGCGTCGTGCGCAGACGGGAGTGGGCGCGGGCAAAGCTGTCACAAGTGAGTCAGCCCCGGCCGCGGGGGGCGCCAGACGGGGTGACCTTACCCGCGCTGCCGCGCCGCCCTCTCCATGAATGGAGAGGGCT
>JAQBQI010000662.1 GCA_028287085.1 Myxococcaceae bacterium | reverse complement strand
GAGGGGCGCTCGGCCCGCGGCACCCGCGCGAGGGCGCGCTCGAACATCTCCCGCTCCGTGCGCAGGATCGACAGCTGCCGCCGCTCGCGGGGGTCGGTCTCCTTGTCGATGAGGGCGCCGACGCTCTCGCGCGGCGGGCCCGAGAGCAGGAGGCTCAGGCGCAGCCACGCGAGGTCGTCGTGGGCGACCTCGAGCTCGCGCTGCGGGTTGCGCATGATGGCGTCGTAGACGCAGACCGCGCGCAGGATGCGCCCGAGGCGCACGACGGTGCGGGTGGAGAGGTAGCGGGTGGGGGTGAAGGTGGGGTCGCCCTTGGCGGCGAAGGCGAGGTCGCGGTCGAGGTGCTCGACGAGGGCGCCGAGGGCGGCGCAGACCTCGTCGGGCACGACGGTGCGGTCGACGAGGGCCTGGAGCACGTCGAGGTCCTGGATGGTGAGGGTGGCCTCGAGGGCGCGGGGCCGCACGCCGCCGACCTGGGCGCGCAGCACGCGGCCGAGGCTGTCGGGGCTGGTGAACCCCTTGGGGACGAAGCTCACGAAGGCGATGCGGTCGACGAAGGCGAGGAGGGTCTCGCGCGACCCGTCGAGCACCTCGGCGAGGTAGCGGTTGGTGGTCATGAGGGCGCACTCGATGGCGCCGCGGGTGGTCTTCGAGCCCTGCTTGAGCTCGCGCTCGTGCAGCACGTTGAGGGTGGTGCGCAGGAGCATGTCGCGCCCGTCGAGCACCTCGTCGAGGAAGGCGTGCACCGCGCCGAGCATGCCCTCGTCGGTGAAGTGCTCGGTGCGCCCGGTCTGCATGAGGGTCTTGAAGTCGATGGGCCCGACGAGGTCGGTCTGCACCGTCGACTCGGTGAACTGCCGCGCGAAGAGGCTGGGCGCGCCGGTGCGCTCGTCGACGATGCGTCCGAGCACGGCCGCCGCGATGCCGCTCTTGGCGGTGCCGGGCGGGCCCGTCATCAGCACGTGCTCGCGCCCGAGCAGGGCGAGGCCGACCTGGGCGAGCAGCTCGTCGCGCTCGACGAAGGCGCGGCCGAGCTCCTCGAAGAAGGCGCGGAAGCGGGCGGCGGCCGCCGCGAGCTCGGGGGACGACGTGGCGATGGTCACCGGCGCGACGATACGACGGCCCGGCGGGCGAGCGTCAGCGCCCCTTGAGCGCCGCCAGCTCCGCCTCCGCCCGCGCCAGCCGCGCCTCCGCGGCGTCGGCCCGCGCGCCCTCCGCCTCGTCGGCGGTCGGCCACAGCCACTCGCCCGCCTCGTCGTAGGCGACGCGCAGCCGCGCCCCCTCGTCGGTCACGACCAGCCACGCGCCGAGCTCCTCCGAGTACGCCGGACCGTCGCCCGTGTAGACCTGCCGGAACGCCCCGTCGCGGGTGCGCCAGACCTGCAGCACCCACGGCTCGCCCGTCGCGCCGCGGCCGTGCCGCTCGGGGTCGAAGATCCACAGCTCGGTCGTGCCGCTCGCGGCGTACTTCGCGGGGCCCTCGCCGTAGTCCTTCTTCGCGGTGCGCCGGCTCACCACTTCGACGGCGACCCGCGGGGCGTGGTGGCCCTTCACCCAGGTGCGCAGGCTGCGCAGCTTCGCGTCGGGCGGCGCCGGCTCGACCAGGTACACGTCCGGGTCGACGCCGACCTTCGGGTGCTCCCGATCCTACCGCAGCGCGAGGTTGCTCCCCGCCTTGGCGTCGCGTCGGTGGCGCGCGATCCACGCCACGAAGACGTCCATGAGCAGCCTCGTGGCGAGCAGGTGGGGGTCCGTCTCGGGCATGGTGACGTCGTCCTCGAGCTCCCAGCGCTCGGACCACCGCGGGGCACGGAACACCACGTCCACCCCGCCGCTCGCCCTCGTCACCATGTTGCTCACGCTACCACCCATCGCAGCGCCGCCATGGCGGGGTGGCGGTCCGCTCCGCCCCCGAGGCGTGACACCCTCCCGCGCGGATCGATGTCCAGACGCAAGCACCCACCGCCGCCCGCGTTCGACCCCGGGCGCGACGCCCCGAAGATGACGGCCGGCGACTGGGCGCGCGTCGTGTTCATCCTCGTCGGGCTGGTCTTCGGCCCGCAGGGCGCGCTCATGTGGCTCGTCGACGGGCTCACGCCGCACGCCTTCACGGGCTGGGCCCTGCGCCTGCTGTTCACCGTCCCGATGACGGCGCTGCTGGCGCTGGTGCTGTGGCCGCCGGTGTGGCTCGTCACGCGGCGCTCGCAGATGGTTCCCCTCGCGGCCATCTACGCGCTGCTCTACACGCCGCTGCTGGCGTGGCAGGTGCTCGGCTACCTCGACGTCGCGCGCGACGCCGACCCGGGGCGCCGGGTGGAGGTGCGGTACGTGCGCGAGATGCGCCCCGCGAAGGGTCCGAGCTACGACGTCATCACCTCGTGGGACGACCCGACCGACACCGTGAACCTGCGAGGATTCGGCGGCCTGGAGGGCGAGCGCCGCCCCGGCGCGACGGTGTCGCTGACGGTGCACCGCGGCTGGCTGGGCCTGGAGTGGGTCGGGCCGAACGCGCCGCGCTGAACCGGCGCATCGCGAAAATCCAGGCCGCGCGCAGGGCGCGTGGAAGAACACGGTCGTCGGCGTCGGCGGAACGCGGCTGCTCTCCGGCACCGGCAAGGCCGTCAACAGCGTCGAGGCCGACGGCAGCCTCTACGAGCGCGACCTCTGACCCACCCGCTCGCTCCGCCCCGTCCTCACGCGACCAGCGCGTAGCCGTAGATCGCGCTGAAGAGCGCGCCCATCACGATGCCGAACCAGGCGCGCCCGGCGCCGTGCAGGTCGGGGCGCTGCTTGAGCGTGCGCAGCGCGAGCACGCCCGCGACGATCGCGAAGGGCGCGAAGACGCCGAGCATCGCGAAGAGCCC
>JAQBQI010000625.1 GCA_028287085.1 Myxococcaceae bacterium | reverse complement strand
AGCCCCTCGCCATTCATGGAGAGGGGCGCGCGGCAGCGGGGGTGAGGTCGCGCGCCGTCGCCAGTTCCCGCAATTTCACGCCGATTCCAGACTGATCGGCGCTCTAGAGTCGGCCGATGTACCGCAGCTCCGCGCAGGTCGACCGCAGCATCCTGGTGAGCGCCTTCGGGGGGAAGGTCTTCGCCCTGCACCGCGACACCGGGACGGTGGCGTGGAGCGCCGAGGTCGAGGTCGGCGGCGGCGAGGTCGAGCTCGCGATCGAGGGCGACGTGGTGATCGCCTGCACGCGGCGGCGACTCGCGCTGCTCGGCTACCTCACGGGCGAGACGATCGCCTGGGTGGCCCTCGTCGGAGAGCACGAGCGGCGGCCGACGATGCTCATCGACCAGGGGCAGATCATCGTCGCGCGCAATGGCGAGGTCGCCTGCTACTCGATCGCGGGCAAGCGCCTGTGGTTGCAGCCCTTCGAGGGCATGGGCTTCGGGAGCGTGGCGCTGGCGCTACCGGGCAACGTGCGCCAGGCCGACGACATCGGACAGCGGTAGGCGTCCCCAGGTCCGCCCGATCGCATCCCAGATGCGTGGCAGGCGCCTCGGAGTCCGCCGCGCAGCATCCCAGATGCGTGGCAGGCACCTCCCGACCTGCCGTACAGCATCCCGGATGCGTGGCAGGCACCTCCCGACCTGCCGTGCAGCATCCCAGATGCGTGGCAGGCACCCTGGAGGGTGCCGTGCAGCATCCCGGATGCGTGGCAGGGGGATCGGGGTCCGCGTGACAGCTCACGCGGGGGGCGGTGGTCAGCGCGGCGCGCCGGCGGTGCAGGTGTGGTTCACGCAGGCGGGCGACGGCGGGGCCGCGCAGCGGGCGACCGGGCAGGTGGTGCGGAAGGCCGCGCAGTAGCGCTGGTAGTCGCGCTCGTAGCGGGCCGCGGTCGAGACGTTGAGGGCCGTGTTGGGGCAGAGCGCGCAGTAGCAGTCGGCGCTCGACGCGACGGGGCGGCCGCGCGTGGCGAAGGTGCAGTCGGCGTCGGCCTCGCAGTACGCCGCGTCGGACACGCCCGGCGACAGGCGCAGGTAGAACTGCGATGCGACCAGGGTGCGGCGCTCGCCCGTGGTGCGCACGGCGCCCGCGACCAGGATCCCGGGGGCGGCGCCGAGCGCGGCGGCCGCGGCGCGGCGGTCGGCGCGGCTCACGCCCGCGACGCCGGTGAGGTCGACGCCCATGAGCTGGTAGCTGGTGGTGCCGTTGAGCTTGTTGGCGTCGAAGGTCGCGCAGGGGGCGCGCACGCAGACGCGGGGCGTTCCGTAGGTCTCGTAGACCGTCTCGGCGCTCGCGGCCTCGGTGGCGGCGCGCCAGCCCTCCTGCACCACGAGGTTGCCGAGGTTGCCGAAGCTTCCGTAGGCCTTCGACACGAGGCGACCGCGGAGGATCACGTCGCCGACGCCCGCGACCGCGTCGGGCGCGAGGCCGAGGCCCGAGTAGTCGACCTCGGCGACGTAGCATTCGTTGGCGGTCGAGCCGTCGGCGCAGCGGAGCGTGCGCTGGTTGACCCGGCTGACCCAGAAGCCGCCGCACACCGGCGAGACGCAGCGGCGCGTGTCGTGGCGCAGTCGCACGTACGAGCCGGCGGCGCGCACCTCGTCGCCCGCGCTGTCGTCGTCGGCCTCGTCTTCGAGGGGAGCGCAGGCGGCGAGCGAGAGCGCGAGGGCCGAGCACAGGAGGCGGAGGGCGGAAGAGGTCATCGGACGGCTCCAGGGAAGCAGTGGACGGTGGCGGAGGGGAGTCGGCGGCACCCGCGGCCGCTCCCCGACTGCGGCGCGGAGTACGAGATCGCGGGGTGGGCGTCAATCACCCCTCACCCGCTCCAGCCCTGATGGTTGACCTCATCTCCGCCAATCCGAAAGTGGCGCAAGCCGCTGGCTTCGCTGGGGTTCCGCGCGATGGCGCGTCACCCCAGGCAATAGCAGGAGGGCCGCCCCGGGCGTTGCCCGGGGCTCCGGTCGGACATCCGTGGGCGCACGTCTCGAAGCGACGCTTGTCCCAGGTCGCGATGACGCCCTCACTCCGTGCTCGATCGCATCCCGAGTGGCGCGAGCACAGCGACGACCGACCGGAGCCCCGGGCAATGCCCGGGGCGGCCCTCCTGTTATTGCCTGGGGTGACGCGCCATCGCGCGGAACCCCAGCGAAGCCAGCGGATCGCACCACTTCTCCGCCGCCGAGATGGGGTCAACCCTCAGGCTCCGGCCCTGGGGTTGAGCCTACCCCCGCAGTCCGGCGAGCGATCAGAGCCGCAGGCCCACCATCGCGACGTCGAGCCAGCGGTCGAACTTGTAGCCGCCCTCACGCAGCAGGCCGAAGGTCTCGAAGCCGCACGCGTGGTGCAGCGCCATCGAGGCCGCGTTGCCCGCGTCGACCACCCCCACCATCGTGTGGAATCCCCTCGCCCGCGCGTGCGCCACCAGCGGCGCGATGAGCCGCCGCCCGACGCCCCGCCGCCGCACGCCGTCGGCCACGTAGACCGAGTGCTCGCAGGCGAAGCGCCACCCGGGCCGCGCGCGGAACATCCCGTAGGTCGAGAAGCCCGCCACCGCGCCGTCGCCGCCGAGGGCCACGAAGAAGCCGAGTCCCTCGCGGGTCTTCTCCTCGAAGAGCGCCTCTTGCGCCGCGAGCGAGCGCGCCTCGTAGTCGAAGGTCGCCGTCGTGTGCAGCACGGCGTGGTTGTAGATCGCCACCACCCCGGCCATGTCGTCGCCGCGCGCCGCGCGCACCACCAGATCGTCCGCCTGCTCCATCGCCGCCAACGCTACTGCGCGTCGAGCTGCTGCATCACGCCGTTGAGCAGCTCCTGCAGCTGCGCGGGCGAGACGTCGCCGCCCGGCGTCGCGGGCGCCCCCGGCGTCGCGGGCGTCGCCCCACCCCCGCCCGGCCGCCCCATCCCCTGCAACAGCGGACCGAGCATCCGCAGCGCGTCCTGCACCTCCGGGGAGACCTGCCCGTTGGGGCCGCCGAGCATGTTGCCGACGAGGGCGCCGAGGTCCATCTGGCCGAGGTCGTCGTCGCCGTGCGACTCGTAGAGCCAGCGGTGCGCGAGCGCCCGGTAGCGCGCCGCGTGGGCGCCGTCCTCGGCCACGAGCGCGTCGACGAAGCCCGTCGCGGGCGCGATGCGGAAGCGCCACGTCGACACGTACCGCTGCACCGCGCGCCCGAAGACCGCGTCGCCCGCCGCCGTGCGCAGCGCGTTGTAGAGGTACGGACCCTTCCCGTACACCAGCCCCGCGTACGCGATGGGCGTGGCGAAGGCCGAGGCCGGGCGGTCGACCGCCGCGTCGGCCTGCCCGAGCGTGCGCATGAACTGGTAGTTCATCTTGATCTGCATGTCGCCGTCGCGGCGCGCGCGCTCGATGCCGTAGCGGTCTTCGAGGTAGAGCGCCGCCGACCACTGCGCGAGCGACTCGTCGATGAAGGGGTGCGCGCGCGAGTCGCTGCCCACCATCGCGTGCCACCACTGGTGCGCCACCTCGTGGGCCGTCACGAACTCCAGCATCGCGGGCAGCATCTGCCCCAGCGCCGTGGCCGCCGCGCCGCCGTTGCCGCCGAGCGAGCTGAGCAGCCCCGCGAGGTCGCCCAGCCCGCCGCCCGCGCCGGTCGCACCGACGCGCGTCGGCGGCCCCTGCGTCGGGCCGTCGCCGTAGAACATGCTCGCGACCGTCACCAGCCCGGGGAACTCCACGCCCCCGGCGCCGCCGACGAGGGGCGCCTCGACCACGTCGAGGTCGACGTAGGGGTACGCGCCGAAGCGCCGCTCGAAGACCTCGACCGCGTGCGACGCCACGTCGAGCACGCGCTGGCCCGCCTCGCGGTGCGCCGGCCGGAAGATCGAGCGCACCTCGACCTCGCCCACGCGACGCGTCGCGACCTCGAGCTGCGCGCCCGCCATCACGGCGAAGTCGCGCACCACCGAGGCGCCGACCTCGACGCGCAGCCGCCCGTTGGCCTCGGCGCGCCGCAGCGCGACGCCCGTCGTCGCGACCGTGTACCCCGCCGGGAAGTCGAGCGTCGCGTGCACGTTGGAGAGCTCGTCGGAGCCGAGGTCGCCGACGGCCCCGCCGTCGGTGCGCTCCCAGCGCCCGCCGACGCGGCGCGCGAGCACCGGGTAGAAGTTGGCGAGGCTCACCACGCCGTCGCCCACCGCGAGCAGCCCGTAGTCGCCGCCGCTCTCGCCCGACGAGAGCGCGCTCATCGACTCCATCCCCTGCGCCATCAGGTTGGTGCGCCCCGGCGCGATCGCGGGGAGCGTCGCCGTCAGGTCGATCGCCACGCGCAGCCGCCCCCCCGGCGCGACGGGCGTCGACGGGCGCACCACGATGATCGACGGCGACTCGGCGGTGACCGCGCAGGTCGCGCCGACGCACGCGCCGCGGCCGAAGCGCACCGGC
>JAQBQI010000614.1 GCA_028287085.1 Myxococcaceae bacterium | reverse complement strand
GTGCTCGAGACGCCGCCGCCCGCGGCGCTCCCGCGGATGTTCCGCTTCGACGCGCGCCACACGGGGCGCAGCGGCTACCGTCTCCCGCGCCGCCCCACCATCACCGCGCGCTTCGCGACCGGCGGGCGCATCAGCTCGCAGCCCGTCGTGTCGAGCCGCGGGGCGATCGTGGTCACCTCGCACGACGGCGGCGTCTACGGGCTCGCCCGCGACGGCTCGGTGCAGTGGCGCGTCAACACCGGCGACCGCGTGTACACGACGCCCCTCGTGCGCGCCGACGGCACCATGGTGCTCGGCACCGACGCCGACCGCGTCGTGATGCTCGGCCCCGACGGGTCGCTGCGCCTCGCGCTCGGCACCGACGACGACGCCGACACCTCCGCCGCGGCCGCGGGCGACGGGTCGCTGCGCTTCGGCTCGGGCCACTCGCTCTACGCGACCGAGGCCGACCTCACGGTGCGCTGGCGGCTGCTGCTCGGCGCGAAGGTCTACTCGTCGCCCGCGGTCACCGACGACGGCGTCGCGGTGGTGGGCGCGCAGGACGACCGGGTGCGCGCGGTCGGCCCCGACGGCGGCGTGCGCTGGACGGTGGTGACCCGCGACGACGTCGACGCCCCGCCCGCCATCGGCGACGACGGCACGGTCTACGTGGGCGGCGACGACGGGGTGCTGCGGGCCATCTCGCGCGACGGGGTCGAGCGCTGGCAGCGGCCGCTCGGCGGGTACGTGCGGGCGGGCGTGGCGCTGGGCCTCGACGGGGCGCTGGTGGTGGGCACCTACGGCCCGCGCGCGCGGGTGGTGGCGGTCGACCGGGAGAGCGGCGACCCGCGCTGGGAGCGGGCGGTGCCGGGGCCGCCGACGCGCGACTACGGGGTGGCGTCGAGCGCGCTGGTCGACGTCGACGGCTCGTACGCGGTGGGCGTGCCGGACGACGCCCTCTGGCTGCTCGACCGCGGGGGCGCGCTGCTCGCGCGGGTGGCGCTGCCGGGCGACGTCGACGGCAGCCCGGCCCTCGTCGACGACGGGCTTCTCGTGGTGGGATGCGACGACGGGGTGGTGTATTTCATCGGCGAGGCCGCGGCGGATGGCGGAACCCCGTGAGCGGACCTAACGAGGGCGGACCCATGAGCGAGACGACGACGGAGCGACACTGGAATCGCACGCGCGGCAGCGCGCCCAACGTGCTGGCGATGGTGCTGGCGGGCGGCGAGGGCAAGCGCCTCTCGCCGCTGACGCTCGAGCGGGCCAAGCCCGCGGTGCCCTTCGGCGGGCGCTACCGCATCATCGACGTGGTGCTGTCGAACCTGGTGAACTCCAACATCACCAAGATCAAGGTGCTCACCCAGTACAAGTCGGCCTCGCTCGAGGAGCACATCGCGCGGGCGTGGCGGCTGTCGATGATCCTCGACGGCTTCATCGAGACGATCCCGGCGCAGCAGCGCACGGGGCTGTCGTGGTTCAAGGGCAGCGCCGACGCGGTGTGGCAGTGCTTCCACGCGATCGAGGACGCGCGGCCCGACTACGTGCTGATCTTCGGCGGCGACCACATCTACAAGATGGACGTGCGGCTGATGCTCGACCGCCACTTCGACACCGACGCCGACCTCACGGTGGCGGGCATCCCGGTGCGGGTCGAAGACGCGCTCGGCTTCGGGGTGCTGCAGGTCGACGACACCGGCCGGGTGATCGACTTCGTGGAGAAGTCGCCCACCCCCCCGGAGATTCCGGGGCGCCCGGGCTGGGTGCTCGCGTCGATGGGCAACTACATCTTCAACACGCGCGTGCTGGCCGACGAGCTGCGCCGCGACGCGATGGAGGAAGACAGCGCGCACGACTTCGGCAAGAGCATCCTGCCCGCGATGGTGCAGTCGGGCCGCAAGGTGATGCTCTTCGACTTCGGCACCAACGAGATCCCCGGCGAGGGCCTGGTCACGTACTGGCGCGACATCGGCACCATCCAGACCTACTTCGACGCGCACATGGACCTCGTGGAGATCAAGCCGGAGTTCAACCTCTACAACCGGCTGTGGCCCATCCGCACGGGCATGAGCTTCGAGCCGCCGGCGAAGTTCGTCTTCAGCGACCAGAGCAACGCCCGCGTGGGCAGCGCCACCGACTCGCTCGTCAGCGACGGGTGCATCATCTCCGGCGGGGCGATCCACCGCGCGGTGCTCTCGGCGGGCGTGCGGGTGAACTCCTTCGCGCACGTCGAGCAGTGCGTGCTGCTCGAGCGGGTGCAGGTCGGCCGCTACGCGCGGCTGCGCCGGGTCATCGTCGACAAGGACGTCGAGATCCCGCAGGGGATGCAGATCGGCTTCGACCTCGAGGAAGACCGCAAGCGCTTCACCGTCACCGAGGACGGGATGGTGGTGATCCCGAAGCGCGCGCGGCTGACGGGCTGAGCCCCGCGGCGGCCTCGGCGGGTTCGCCCGCGTCTTCCGCCGCGGTGCGCGCGACGTGCTCGTCGCGGTGCAGCGCGCGGGGGAGTCGCTCGCGGTCCCTTGCTACACCCGCCGCGCCACCAGGCGAAACAGCGGCGCCACGCTCACCCGCGCCGCGCCCCAGAGCCGCGCCA
>JAQBQI010000585.1 GCA_028287085.1 Myxococcaceae bacterium | reverse complement strand
CGCGGACGTCGTCGTTCCCATCAACTGGCACCTCACCGACGCCGACCTGGCGACCACCGCCTGGCGCAGCGGCCCGCCCGACGGCTCCTTCGATAACCTCGATTGCCCGGCCGGACAGCTCCTGGTCGGACTGACCACCTGGTCGCAGACCTACGTGAGCGGGCTCGCCCCGTGGTGCGCGCGGCTCAACGCCGACGGCACCCTGGGGACGGCCGTGCGCGGTGATCGCCAGGGCGGCCAGTGCTGCTTCGGCAGCGCCGACGACCTCTGCCCCGCCAACCAGGCCGTCGTCCGGATCGTGATCAATGCAGGCTCGGTCGTCGACCGCGTGCAGGCGGTCTGCGCCCCGCTCCCGGGCTGGCTCGCGCGCGGCGAGATCGGCGCGTCGCTCGGCGGCCGCGGCGGCGGCGGGGGCACCCGCACCCAGGACGACTGCCCGCCCGGCTACATGGGCAGCGGACTGAACCTCCGGTCGGGCGATTATCAGTTCGTCGAACGCGTGCGCAACCTGCGGCTGCGCTGCTCGCGCGTCAGGGATCGCTGAACGCGGCGTCGAGCGCCTGCGCGAGGTCGTCGAGGATATCGGCGGCCGACTCGATGCCCACGGCGAGCCGCACGAGGTTGTCGGGAATGCCCACCGCCAGGCGCTCCTCCCCGCTCAAATCGTAATAGGACATCAGCGCGGGTTGTTCGATGAGGGTCTCGACGCCGCCCAGCGAGGGGGCGATGGTGGCCAGTCGACACGCGTCGATGAAGCGCCGCGTGCGGGCCCCGTCGCCGCGCACGAGGAAGCTCACGACGCCGCCGAAGCCCGACATCTGCGCCGACGCGACGGCGAAGTCGGGGTGGCTCTCGAGCCCCGGGTAGAAGACCCGCTCGACGCGCGGGTCACTCTCCAGCGCGCGGGCGAGCGCGAGGCCCGATGCGTTCTGGCGCGCGACCCTCAGCCCGAGGGTCTTCATTCCGCGCAGCAGCAGGTAGGCCGCGTGCGGGTCGAGCACCCCGCCCATGACGCCGCGGAAGTCGCGAATGGCGTCGACCAGCGCGGCCGAGCCGCTGATCGCGCCCGCCAGCAGGTCGTTGTGCCCGCCCAGGTACTTCGTCGCCGAGTGGATCACCAGGTCGACGCCGTGCTCCAACGGGCGCTGGTTGACCGGCGTCGCGAAGGTCGAGTCGATCAGGAACTTCACCCCCGGATGCGCGGCCTTGAGGGCCCTCATCGCCGCCAGGTCGACCACGCGAAGATACGGGTTCGTCGGCGACTCCGAGAGCACCACGCGGGTCTTCCCCGGCACGATGGCGCGCGCGACGGCGCCGGGGTCGCCCGGCTCGACCACCGTCGACTCCACCCCGTAGCGCGGCAGCACCGCCGTCACGAACTGCCGCGTGCGCCGGTAGCAGTCGCGAGTGAGCACCACGTGGTGACCGCCGCGCAGCATCGCCAGCAGCGCCGTCGTGATGGCGGCCATGCCCGACGCGAAGAGCGCGGAGTCCTCGGCGCCGTCGAGGTCGGCGAGCTTGCGCTCGGCGGCGCGCACGGTCGGGTTGCCGTAGCGGCCGTACTCGTCGCGCTCGACCTCGCGGCGGTGGTGGCGCTCCAACGCGTCGGTGTCCGCGAAGGTGTACGTCGACGTCAGGGCGACCGGCGTGGTCAGCGCGTCGTGCGCCTGCCGGCGGGGCTCGCCCGCGTGCACGGCCCGCGTCTCCAGGGACTTCTCGTCGCTCATCGGGTGTGCCGCCTGTCGGTGCTTCAGGGCCGCTGGGCCGGGGTGATGTGCAGCCGTCCGCACGCCTGCTCGTAGAGGCCCACGCAGCGCAGGTGGGCGTCGCGCACCTCGCCCACGAGCTGCGTGCTGCGGTCGAGCATGGTGCCGAGCCGCCGCCGCTGCTCGTCGGTCATCGTGCCGCCGTCGCGCGGCACCAGCGCGTGCATCTCGCCCTGGAGGCGCTGCGCGTCGTGGGTGCCGCGGTAGGTCGTCACGCACGACTCGCGCAGGTCGCTCGCGCCGGGGCTGCGCGGGTGCAGCGCCTCGAGCGCGCGGATCGCGCGGTCCTCCTCGTCGACGCCGCCGTCGGCGGCGGGGGCCGCGCGGATGATGCCCGAGACCGCGAGCACCGCCGCGCGCACCTCGGACTCGTCGGAGAGCTCGAGCGGGTCGTGCGGCCGGTCGTCGTGGTCGGGCCCGTTGCGCGCCGCGTAGAGCAGCAGCGGCACGGCCGCGGCGACGAAGAGCAGCGCCACCACCGCGCCGAAGGGCCGCGCGGCCCGCCGCTTCGGACCTCCCTCCACGCTATCCACGGGGTCCGCCACGGGCCCTCAGACCGGCAGGACCATGTGGTGCTTGCGCGGCCGCGTCTCGTGCTTCGAGCGGAGCCGCGCGAAGCGCCGCGACAGCTCCGAGCGCAGGCTCTCGAAGGGCACCACGGCGTCGATGACGAGGTCGCTCGCCAGCTTGAAGAGGTCGACGCCCTCGCGGTACTCGGCGCGGAGCTTCTGCACGTAGGCGTCGCGCTCGGCCCCCTCGGGCACCTCCTGGATCTTGTTGAAGTACACCGCGTTGACGGCCGCGCTCGGGCCCATCACGGCGATCGAGGCGCTCGGCAGCGCGAGGCACGCGTCGGGCTCGAAGGCCGGCCCGCACATCGCGTAGAGCCCCGCGCCGTAGGCCTTGCGCACGACCACCGAGATCTTCGGCACGCGCGCCTCGCTCACCGCGGCGATCATCTTGGCGCCCGCGCGGATGATGCCCTCGCGCTCGACCTTGGTGCCGATCATGAAGCCCGGCACGTCGGCCAGGTAGAGCAGCGGGACGTTGAAGGCGTCGCAGAGCCAGATGAAGCGCGCGGCCTTGTCGGCGCTGTCGACGAAGAGCACGCCGCCCTTGTACCAGGGCTGGTTCGCGACGATGCCGACGGGCTGGCCGTCGATGCGCGCGAAGGCGGTGATCATCTCCTGGGCGAAGAGCTTCTTCACCTCGAGCAGGCTGTCCTTGTCCACGATCTCCCGCAGGAGGTGGAACATGTTGAAGGGCTTGTTCTCGTCGACGGGGATGATCTGCTCGATCGTCTTGCCGCTCGCGTCGGGCGCGACCGCCTCGGCGCGCGCCGGGGTCTCGGTGTAGTTCTGCGGCATGTACGCGAGGTAGCGCTTCGCCCACGCGATGGCGTCGTCTTCGGTCTTCACGAGCACGTCGCCGCAGCCCGAGACCGAGCAGTGCATCTTGGCGCCGCCCATCTCCTCGAGCGTGACCTTCTCGCCGATGACCATCTCGGCCATGCGGGGCGAGCCGAGGTACATGCTCGCGTTGCCCTCGACCATCACGACGACGTCGCAGAAGGCCGGGATGTACGCGCCGCCCGCCGCGCTCGGGCCGAAGAGCAGGCAGAGCTGCGGGATCTGCCCGGACATCTGCACTTGATTGTAGAAGATGCGCCCGGCGCCGCGGCGCCCCGGGAACATCAGGATCTGGTCGGTGATGCGCGCCCCGGCCGAGTCGACGAGGTAGAGCAGCGGGCAACGCAGGTCGTGGGCGGTCTCCTGGATGCGCAGGATCTTCTCGACGGTGCGCCAGCCCCACGAGCCGGCCTTGATGGTCGAGTCGTTGGCCATGATGGCGACGGTGCGGCCGTTGACCGTCGCGGTGCCCGTCACGACGCCGTCGGCGGGCAGGTCGGGGTCGACGTTGTTGGCCAGCGCGGCGTCCTCCTGGAAGGTACCCCCGTCGATGAGGCGCGCGATGCGCTCGCGGGCGAAGAGCTTACCTTCGCGGGTATTCTTCGCGTGGTACTTCTCGGCCCCGCCGCGCTCGACGCGCGCGAGGATCTCCTTGAGACGGGCGTCAGACATGGCGCTTGCCCTACCGCAACCCGCGCGGCGTCCGCAAGGGTCGCGGCGGGGCGCCGCGCGAAGCGATGGGATGGCCTAGAAGAGCTGGACCGAGCGCGAGAAGGCGATGCGCAGGCCGATGGTGGTGTCGTGGCCGAGGCCCCACGCCTGCCCGTTGACCGTGCGGGCGTAGAGGTCGTAGCCGAGGGTCAGCTGCAGCGGCTGGAACAGCGGGATCGAGAGCCGCCCCGAGGCGCGCACGATCTGGCTGTCGGAGGCGCCCGGATCGCTGAGGGTGTACTCGATCGAGAACCCGCCATCGATGTTGCGGCCGCCGAGGGTGAAGAGGGTGCCGGGCCGCGCGACGAGCGAGCCCACGATCGCGAACTCGGGGCTCGAACCGGTGACCTGGCTCGGGGCCAGAGACTCGATCCAGTTCATACCGGCGGTGAGGTTGAGGGTCATGCGCTCGAGGAGCTCGAAGCGCGCGCCCACCGTCGGCCGCAGCGTGAGGTGGTGGTAGTCGGGGGAGCGCGGCGTCGGCGGCCCGTCGATCTCGGTCTCGACGAAGCCCACCGCCACCGGCAGCGGGTGGAACCACTTGCGCTCCCCGCGGAACCAGCGCCACGCGACCGAGGTGTTGTACGAGATGAGGTCGAGGTTCTCGTCGAAGGGGCCCGTCGTCGGCGTCGGGGCGCCCATCGACGGCGACGGCGTCACCGACGCGCGCCCGTACTGGAGCCGCAGCCCGTTGTCCCAGGTGAAGTAGGGGTTGTCGGCGTCGGCGCGCACCAGCGTGTCGATGCGCAGGTTGAGCGACTGCGCGCGCGACAGCTGCGGGTCCTGGTACGTCAGACCCATCCCGACGAAGGGGTTGTTGGCGATGGTCGTCGAGTTGAAGCCGACGTCCGTGGTCCAGCGGAAGTTCCAGCGCGTGTGGTCGGCCGGGTCGCGCGGGGCGTGGGTGATGTCGCCCTCGCGCGGCGTGCGCAGCCAGCCGAGGAAGGTGTCCTGCGCGCTGCCGCCCGCGAAGCGCACGTAGTCGATGTCGTCGCCCGCGCCGCCGTCGCCGCCGGTCGCGATGTAGCCCGTGGTGATGATCCTGTACTGCTGCGCGTCGTCGACGAGCCGCCCGTTGATCTTCACCGCGCCGCCGTCGACCACCACCCCGCGGAGGTAGAAGCTCCCCGCGCGCGCCGAGGTCGCGAGGGCCTTGAGCACCGCGCCCGTCACCCGCGCGACGTGCAGCGAGTCCTCGAAGGGCAGCGCCGCCGCGATCGTCAGCGGCGTGACGCTCCCGCGGATCGGGAAGAGCCCCGGCGGCTGCCGCACCGCGCCGCGGTTGATGATCGCGACGTCGGCCTCGGCGAGGTCGCGCCAGACGTCGAGCATGAGGCCCGCGAAGGCGTCGCGCGACAGCTCGCTGGTGAGGCGGCCGCCCGCGAGCGGCTGGGCGTACGTCGAGCAGAGCCACTGCCGCGTCGAGTTGACGAAGCTGGTGACCCCCGCCGGGGCCTCGCCGCTGCGCGCCGCGCGGCTCACCCGGGTCGCGCCCGGCTCGAGCACCACCGCGTTGCCCGGACGCGTCGACACCACCGGCACGCCCGAGCGCGCCGTGAGGATGGCCGCCGTGCCCGCGGGCAGGTCGTGCACGACCATCGCGTCGGGCCCCTGCCCCGGCTCGAAGAGCTCGGCCAGCGCGAGCGCCTGCTCGACCTCGTGGCGGGCCCGCGGGTCGATCACCACCACGACGTGCATCGCGCCCGCGGCCCGCGCCGCGGTCACCGCGCGGGGAAGGGCCTCGTCGAGCGGGTCGAGCGTGAGCCCGGCCGAGCGGTCGCGGGCGAGCAGCGTGAGCGCCGACGGGTCGACCATCGCGATGAGGGCGACGCGCCCGGCGGGCGAGTCGAACTGCACCGGCGCGTCGTCGCTGTCTTCGACGACCTCGCAGAGTTCGCGGTGGGTCGGGTCGCAGTGCAGGTTGGAGAGCACGTGCCGGAGGTTGCGCGCCCGCAGCGCCCGCAGCCCGGCGACGATGGGCGCGCGGTCGGCGGAGAGGTCGCGGTGCCCGAAGGCCATCACCCGGATGCCGCTCGCCGCGACCGCCGCCGTGAAGGCGTCGACGTCGTGCTGCACCGTGAGGCGCGTGACCGCCGACGGGCCGAGCAGGTCGCCCGCGTCGAAGGCCAGGGTGTCGGGCTCGGCCGCGAGCTGCGCGGCCACCGTGGCGAAGGCCGCGGCGGGCGGGTCATCGCCGCACACGACGGGGCTGAACTGCCCGTTGATGCCGGCGGTGACGACGACGCGAAAGGCCGGCGGCGGGGGCGGCGGGGCCTGCGGCGGCGGCGGGGGCGGCGGGACCACCTGCGCGGCGGGAGCGGGCGTCGCGGGCG
>JAQBQI010000578.1 GCA_028287085.1 Myxococcaceae bacterium | reverse complement strand
AGCGCCCGCAGCGACGCCTCGTCGAACTGCAGCCCCACGAGCCGCGGCCGCTGCCTCGCGTCGCCCAGCCACGCGTCGAGCGACAGCCCCCGCGGCGCCGCGCCCGTCACGTCGACGAGGCCCTCCGGGGCGCCCGCCACGGGTCCCTCTCCGGGCGTCGGCCGCGCGTACGCCCCCGCCCGCCCCGCCGCGCCGCCCGCCGGGAGGTCCAGCCACGCGAAGGCCTGCTCGTCGCACACGAAGAGCGGCGCCAGCGTGAGCGCGAGCCGCGCCTCCGGGTCGACCAGCAGCAGCTGCCCCGTCGGCAGCGCGCCGACCCCGTAGACCTCGACGTTGCCGCTGCGCGTCGAGAGCCCGCGGCACGCGAACCAGCGCGCCGTCACCGCGCCGCCCGTCGTCACCTGCGCGCCGCGCAGCACGCCCAGCGGGTAGCGCGTGAACAGCCCGAGCCCGTCGAGCAGGTCTTGCAGCGCGCCGCGGTTGGCGTCGAGCAGCGCGCGGGCCGCCGCCGCGGTGGTCGCCAGCCGGTGGTGCGCGGCGTCGTTGCGCAGCCCGCCGAAGGACCGCAGCGCCGCCCACGCGGGCGCGCTCACGAAGCCGTCGAGCTCGCGCAGGAAGGCGTCGGGCCGCGTGCGCCGCTCGCGCAGGCAGTGCTCGATCACGTGCAGGAAGGCCCCGAAGCTCGCCGCCGTCAGCTGCCTGCGCAGGCGGTCGTTGGGCGCCCCGCGGGCCGCCGCCTCGGCCACCAGCACCCACGCGAGGAAGCGCGCCGCCCCCTCGGCGAAGCGCAGCAGCTCGGCCCACTGCTCGCGCGGGTCGTGCTGGTTGAGCCGGTCGTACAGGATCGCCAGCGGGTGCGGCAGCCCGTGGCGCGCGGTCATGCGATCAAGCGTCAAGAATCCCCCCCTCATTCCCCTGCCAACGCGCTGATTCGATATCACATCCCCAGCAGGCGCTCGGCCTCCCGCCTGAACTCCGTGAACGAGGTCGGCTCATCCACCACCCGCCCCGCCGCTTCGCGCCCCGGCGCCCGCACCAGCATCGGAACCGTCCGGTCGAACAGGTAGGGCGACCCGTGGCTCGCGCCGTGGCCGAGCGCGTAGCCCGGATCGAAGAACGACCCCGCCCGCGCCTGCGCGTAGAGCGCCGCCCCGTTGCGGTCGGGGATCGCCCGGCACAACAGCGCCTCCACCGACTCGCCCTCGGCGCAGCTCGCCGCGACGGTGCGCGTGTCGAGCACCCGCTCGATCTCCGGGTGCTCCCGCAGCCGCGCCGTCAGCGCGGTCTGCAAGGCTTCGCGCCGGGGCCCCGGCAGCGCCTCGGCCTCGTCGGTCAGGTAGACGTAGGGGTCGGCCACGCCCCGCACCCAGCGCCCGGCGCCCAGCACCCGCACCGCCGTCGCCTGGAGTTCGCGCGCCACCGCGTCGGGGTCGAGCCGCCCCAGCGCCCCGCAGGGACGCTCGTAGGGGTCGCTGCCCCCGCGCGCCGTCGCGCCGTCGCACCACGGACGCGCCGCCGCGATGGTCGCCACCTCGGGCAGCGAGGTGATCCCGTGGTCGGCCGAGAGCACCAGGGACCACCCCTCGGGCCCGGCGATACTGTCGAGTCGCTGGAAGAATTGCCCCAGCGAAGCGTCGAGTCGGCGGAGCTGATCCCAGGCCTCCCAGGAGTCCGGTCCGAAGAGATGTCCGATGTAGTCATTGGAGGAGAGCGAGATGGCCAGCAGCATCGGCTGGCCCGGGTCGCGCGTCGCCGCGAGGGCGTCCCCGGCCAGGGTGAGCACCGCGGTGTCGCCCATCGGCGAGGCCCGCAGCGCGCCCGCCGGGCGCCGCGCGCGGGCGAAGTCGTGCGGGAAGGTGGTGCCCCAGCCGTCGAGGTCCCCTTCGCCGGGCTGCTCGTCGGGGGTCGCCGCGTGGGCGCGCACCCAGGGCTCGTCGGACAAGGTCCACGGCGTCGCGCGCAGCGCGGTGAGGGCGGGCGAGAGACCGTGCGGGCTTACCCACGAAGGTAAGGTCTGGCCGAAGGCGGTCGAGGTCACGAAGCGGTCGCGCGAGGGGTCGAACCACACCGTCGCCGTCGGGTGGCGGCCGCCGCCGAAGATGGCGCCGCGGTCCTTGAGCGAGACGCTCACGATGACGGCGCCGGGCGAGCGCGCGCGCAGGGCGTCGGCGAGCGTGTCGACCCGCAGGCGCGCGATCGAGCTGCCGACGGCCTCGGTGACGCCCTCGTCGGTCACGACGTGCGCGGCCTCGTCGCGCAGGATCGACACCCGCTCGCCCCGCGCATCCGGAACCTCGTTGGCCAGGATGCCGCTCTCGCGCGGGGCGTGTCCCGTGTAGAGCGACGAGTGCCCCGGCGCCGTGTCGGTCGCGGCGTGCCCGTAGCGCACGTGGCGGTACCAGCTGCCCTCGCGCCGCAGCCGCGCAAACCCTCCCGTCGCCGGGAGCAGCGGGAGCCGCTCCTCGGCGATCCACGCGGCGAACTGGTCGACGACGATGGTGACCACCAGCGGGGCGGCGCGCGGGGCGGGCGCGGGCGCGGCGGGGGTCGCGGTCGTGGTCGTGGTCGTGGTCGGGGCGGCGGGGCGCGCGGCGCATCCGAGCGCGCAGAGGCAGAGGGCGAGGGCGGTGGGGCGCATGGCTTCGGCCGCGGACGATATCAGCGCCGCGGGGCGCCCAGCCGTCCCCATGGGTGCCAACCCTCCGCCGCCCGTCGCCCGGCGGGGAGCAACCACTGAGGTCCGCAGTCCCCGGCCTCGCCCGCCGGGGAGCAACCACCGGCGTCCGCAGTCCCCGGCCTCGCCCATAGGGCCGCACCCGACCACCTCCGCGATCGCCGGTCTTTCCGGGCAGGGATGTCGGTCGTGGGCCCTCAATCGCCACCTCCGCGCTTTCGGGCTGTCCTCGGTGGTTGCTCGACTCCGGGAGATGTCGGCCCGTACGGCGAGAGACCGGTGATCGCGGACGTCGGTGGTCGCTCCCCGGCGGGCGAGGCCGGGGACTGCGGACGTCGGTGGTCGCTCGCGACGTCGTCGATGCACCTCACGTGGGCCTACGCCCAACGCCCGCTCGTTGCGATCCGGCGGCGGCGCGCTCAGTCTGCGGCGCGCCATGAAGCTCCACCTGCGCGGCACGGCCGCCTACGACGAGGCCCTCGCGCGCCTCACCGACCGCGGCGACGACGACCTCGACCGCGTCGCGCCCGCCGTCACCGAGATCCTCCACGCGGTGCGCACCCGCGGCGACGCCGCCCTCGCCGAATACTCCCTCCGGTATGACGGCGCGGTGCCCTCGCCCTTCGCCTACGGCCCCGCGGAGATGGCCGCCGCCCTCCAGGCCCTCGACCCCGCCCTCGCCGAGGTGCTGCGCTTCTCGGCCGCGCGCATCCGGTCCTTCCACGAGCGGCAGGTCGAGCCCGGGCTGCGCTACACCGACGGCGACGGCGTCTCGCTCGGCTGGCGCGTGCGCCCCCTCGCGCGGGTGGGCGTCTACGCGCCCGGCGGCAAGGCGCGCTACCCGTCGAGCGTGCTGATGGCGGCCATCCCCGCCGCCGTGGCGGGCGTCGGCGAGGTGCTGCTCGCGACGCCGCGGCCGACCGTCGAGATCCTCGCCGCGGCGGCCCTCGCGGGCGTCGCGCGGGTCTTCGACGTGGGCGGCGCGCAGGCCATCGGGGCGCTCGCCTACGGCACCGCGGCGGTGCCCCGCGTCGACAAGATCGTCGGCCCCGGCAACCTCTACGTGGCCTGCGCGAAGAAGCTGGTCTTCGGCCGCGTGGCCATCGACGGCATCGCCGGCCCGTCGGAGATCCTGGTCGTGGCCGACGAGGGCGCCGACCCCGAGGCGGTGGCCGCCGACCTGCTCTCGCAGGCCGAGCACGACGAGGCGGCCTACCCGCTGTTGATCACCACCACGGCGGCCGTCGCCGGGCGCGCCCTCGCGGCGCTCGAACGCCAGCTCGCCGCGCTGCCGCGGCGCGACATCGCGGGCGCTTCGGTGCGCGCCAACGGCCACGCCTTCGTGGTCGGCGACCTCGCCGAGGCGGCGCGCGTCGCCACGGCGCTCGCGCCCGAGCACCTCGCGCTGCTGGTGCGCGACCCCGAGGCCCTGCTGCCGGCGATCGGCGCGGCGGGGGCGGCCTTCCTCGGCGACTTCACCCCCGAGGCGGCGGGCGACTACCTGGCGGGGCCGTCGCACGTGCTGCCGACGGGCGGGGCGGTGCGCTTCAGCTCGCCGCTCGGGGTGTACGACTTCCTCGTGCGCACCTCGGTGATCCGCTACGACCGGGCCTCGCTCGGGCGGCACGGGGCGGCGGTGGCGGCCTTCGCGCGGGCCGAGGGGCTCGAGGCCCACGCGCGCGCGGTCGAGGTGCGGCTGCGGCCGGAATACAACGAACGGTAAAGAGGTGACTCCATGACGACGGCAAGGGCGGGGCGGTGGGCGGTGCTGGCGCTGGCGGCGCTGGCGGGGTGCGACTCCGCGGGGTCGACGGGCGACGCGGGCGCGGCCGACCGGGGCGCGGTCGACACGGGCCCGCGCGACACGGGCGAGGTCGACGTGGGGACGATCTTCATCGACGTGGAGATCGTGAACAGCGACGTGAAGCTGGGCAAAGACCCCGACGTGCCCGAGGCCGGGGCGCCCGACGCCGGGCCGCGCGACGCGGGGCCTGCGCCCGACTCGGGGGTGGGCGCCGGGGAGACGCTCTTCGGCTACGCGGCGTACTTCTGCCACGAGCGCGACGTGGCGCCGGCGCCGGGCGAAGACGGCAACCTGGTGGCGATCCAGCTGCCGCCCGCGACGGCGGCGACGGAGCTGTTCCGGGTGGTCTACCGCGCGCTCGACACGACGACCGGGTGCCGGGGCGGGGCGGCGCACCAGTTCGTGCTGTTCTCCTCGCCGGCCGAGACGCCCGCCGCGACGCCGCAGGTGCTGGCCACCCTCGACATCGAAGCCGGCGCGGTCACCGACGGCTACCGGGTGATCGACCGCGCGCTGCCGACGCCGGTCGCGTACAACCCGGGCGACCGGGTCTTCGCGGCGATCCGCTACGGGGTGGCCAACGAGACGGTGTGCATCCCGCTGTGCACGCGCGAGGCGAGCCCGACGTGGTGGAGCGGGGCGGCCGCGCCGCCGTACCCGTGGGCCCGGCTGGCGGGCTTCGACAGCACCCTCGCCGGCCACGCCGCGCTCTGGGTGGTCGGCCGACCGCGCCCTTGACGGGCCGGGCCCTCGCACCCCCATCGTCGCCCCCCAATGGATGAACGTGACCTGCCCACCGGGCGCCTCGGGCGCTTCGCGCGCCTCGCCTCGACCGGACTCCGCGCGGGCGTCGGCGCCCTGCTCGACCAGGACGCGCGCGCCGCGGCGATGCACACCGCGGAGGTGCTGGGCACGCTGCGGGGCCTCGCGGCGAAGGTCGGGCAGATGGCCAGCTACGTCGACGGGGTGATCCCCGAGGGGCAGCGCGACCACTACGAGCTGGCGATGAAGGGGCTGCGCGCCGCGACGCCGCGCTCGTCGGCGGCGGAGGTGCGGGCGCTCATCGTGGCCGAGCTGGGCGACGTGCCCGAGGCGTTGTTCGCGGAGTGGGGCGACGCGCCGATCGCGAGCGCGTCGATCGGGCAGGTGCACCGGGCGCGGCTGCACGACGGGCGCGCGGTGGCGGTGAAGGTGCAGCACCCGGGCGTGGCGGCGGCCGTCGAGAGCGACCTGTCCAACGGGAGCATCCTGACGACGATGGCCTCGAACCTCGGGATGCGCCGCCACGACCCCGACGCGGTCTTCGCGGTCATCAAGGCGCGCTTCCGCGAGGAGCTCGACTACGCCCACGAGGCCGACAACCAGCGGGCCTTCGCGGAGCACTTCGCGGGCGACCGCCACATCCACGTTCCGGCGGTGGTGGGCGAGCGCTCGAGCGCGCGGGTGCTGACGATGGGCTTCCTCGAGGGGCGCAGCTTCGACGAGGCGGTGGCGGCGCCGCGGGCCGAGCGCGAGGCGTGGGCGCGCACGCTCTGGCGCTACGTGTTCGGCGCCATCCTCGCGGGCGGGCGCTTCAACGCCGACCCGCACCCGGGCAACTACCTCTTCATGGACGACGGCGCCGTCGGGGTGCTCGATTTCGGCTGCGTGCAGCGCATCCCCGAGGGCAACCGCGTGCACGCGTGGGCGATGCACCGGGCGGCGATCGCGCGCGACGAGGCGGGCTTCCGCCGCCACCTGGCGCTGATGATGGGCGCGAAGCCGGGGCGCATGGAGCAGCTCTGCGCGGAGTACGTGCGGGCGGCCTTCCGGCCGCTCTTCGAGTCGCCCTTCCACATGACGCGCCCCTACGCGGCGAGCCTGGTCGAGGGCATGCGGCACATCGCGAAGGAGAGCCGCAGCATCCCCGACGCGGAGTTCTTCACGATGCCGTCGGAGATGACCTTCATGAACCGATTGCAGTTCGGGTTCTATTCGTTGCTGGCGCGGCTCGACGTGACGGTCGACTACGCGGCCATCGAGCGGGAGATCCTCGCGACGCTGCCGGCCTGACCGGGCGGCAGCTGATCTCGTCCGAACGCGTTGCCCGCTGTGCCGACGGGCTGAAGCCCTTTGACTTCTACACATCTGGGAGGTGGTGCAGCCCGCTGGGGTCGCTGGGGTTCGGGCGTTGGCCCTCACCCCAGGCAATAACAGGTCGGCGCCCCGGGCACTGCCCGGGGCTGTCGAACAGGAATCCACCGTGCGGCACGCCTTCGAGCGC
>JAQBQI010000575.1 GCA_028287085.1 Myxococcaceae bacterium | reverse complement strand
CGGCGACTTGCCTCGCGACGGGGGCCGGACGGTCGCCCGCCCCGCGCGCGCCGGCCAGGAGCATCAGGGTCGCGCCGAGGAGGGCCGCCAGTCCGAGGGCGTAGGCGCGCGCGCGGGAAGGCGAAGCGGCCTCCGGGGTGGCGCGGACGGCGGCCCCGGCGGCGCGCCGCTCCCAGGCGACGGTGGCCCCGGCGACGTGCTCGGAGAGCGCGGCGAGGAGCTCACCGGCGTTCGCGAAGCGGTCGCCCGGGCGCAGCGCCAGGGCCTTGCGGAGGACGGGCTCCCACGGGCCCGCGTCGACCCCGAGGCGCGCGGGCGTGGGACGGTCGGGGGACATGATCGCCGCGTAGAGGGTGAAGCTGTCGGCCCCCTCGTAGGCGCGCCGGCCCGCCAGCATCTCGGTCACGAGCAGGCCGAGGGCGTGCACGTCGGTCCACGGGCCCGTGCGCGCGCGCCCGACCTGCTCGGGGGCGGCGTGCTGGAGCGAGAACGCCGACTCGTCGCTGCGCGTCTCCGTCTCGCCGGAGCCGGGCCGCTCGTCGGGCGCCATCAGCTTCGCGATGCCGAAGTCGAGCACGCGCAGGTCCCGGCTCTTCTGCGCGCCCGCCGAGGTCATGAGGTTGGTGGGCTTGAGGTCGCGGTGCGCGATGCCCTGCTCGTGCGCGCTCGCCATCGCCTCGAGGACGGGCGCGAGCAGCGAGAGCGCCTCGCGCGGCGAGCGCCCGAGGCTCCCGCGAGCGCGGAGGTCCTCCTCGAGGGTCGCGCCGTCGAGCCACTCGAGGGCCATCCAGAGGTGCGGACCCGCGCCCGCGACGGGGTCGACGGTCCCGACGTCGAGGACGCGCACGATCGCGGGGTGCTTGAGCGCCGCGAGGGTGCGCGCCTCCTGCCGGAACCGCTCGACGAGGGCAGCGCCGGCGCCGCCCCGCATCGCCTCGGGGTGGACCAGCACCTTGAGCGCGACGGGGACCGAGAGCTCGAGGTGGGCGGCCTTGTAGACGAGACCGAAGCCCCCGCGGGCGACGACGCGCTCGACGGAGTAGCGGTCTGCGACGACGCTACCGACGAGTTGAAACGCATCTTCGGCCTTTGGTGACATCGGCTACGGCCGAGTCTACCAGCACCGTCGAGCGGAGACAGCGAGCGGAGGGGGGGAAGGGGGTGGCGCCGGGGCCCACGGGGCTACTGCGAGGGGGCCTGGAAGACGCGGAGCTCGTCGATGCTCCCGGTCGCGCGGTAGAAGATGTCCAGGGTGTCGAAGGTCGGCGCGAGGCCGAGCCACTGCGCGTCGGGCGCGGGCGGGCTCGCGTAGCTGAAGGTGGCGAGGTTCGGGTTGACCCACATCCGGGTGCCCGCGGAGCACCCATAGTCGATCCGCACGACCACGAGGTTGACCGCCGACAGGGGCGCGCTGCTGCACGACGACGGCGCCGGGGGCTGGTTCGGGACGATGTTGCAGGGGTACGGCGCCGTGCCGGGCGTGACGCCGAGGATGCAGAGGTGCGTGGAATCGTAGGTATCGTTGCCGCCGATGCCGCCGTTGGCGTGCGCGCCACATGCGTTGGTGGCGGTGCTGTCGATCAGCCGCATGTTCGGCGCGCCGTCGCCGGAGGGGCTATCGAGCCGCGAGATGAACTGGATGTAGACCGAGCCGCAGGCCTGCCGCGGCACCATGCGCTGCTCCTCCGCGAGCGGGCCGCCGTTCAGCCACTGCATGCGCTGGCCGGAGGTCGCGAGGCCCGGGTAGGTGAAGCCCCCCGAGACGACGCTCATCTCTCCAGCGTAAGAGGCCGTGTGGGCCCACGGACCGCTCCAGCCCGAGCCGCCGTTCAGCCCCGTCACGACAGCGCCGGGCGTGTAGTTGAAGCCTTCATAGGCGGACGGGATGCTGGGGCAGACGGGGTTGGTGCAGGTCGCGACGCAGGTGCCCGCGGAGCAGGCCCGGCCGGTGCCGCAGGCGGTGCCGTCGGCCACGGGCGCGTGGCTCACGCCGCCCGACGGGGAGCACGCGTCGGCCGTGCACGGGTTGCCGTCGTCGGTCGGCACCGCCGCGCCGCCGCACGCGCCGGTGGTGCACACGTCACCCGTGGTGCAGGCGCTGCCGTCGTTGCACGTCGTCCCCTCCGGGGCCTCGGGGTTGGAGCACACCCCGTTGGCGGGCTGGCAGGTGCCCGCCGCGTGGCACTGGTCGGGCGCCGGGCAGAGCACGGCGTCGCCCTGGCAGGTGCCGCGCCGGCAGGAGTCGCTCGTGGTGCAGAGGTTGTTGTCGCTGCACGCCGTGCCGTCGGCCGCCGCGGGGTTCGAGCAGAGCCCGGTGCTCGGGTCGCAGGTGCCCGCCGCGTGGCACTGGTCGGCCACGCCGCAGCGGCGCGGATCGGCGCCGGTGCACGCGCCCGCCCGGCAGGTGTCGGTCTGGGTGCAGGCGTCGCCGTCGTCGCAGGCGGTGCCGTCGTCCACGGCGACCGTGGTGCACCCGCGGGCCGGGTCGCAGACGTTCGCGCGGCACGCGTCGGTCGAGGCGGCGCAGGACACGGCCGAGCCGCTGGCGCAGCTGCCGGCCTGGCAGGTGTCGGTCGCGGTGCAGGCGTTGCCGTCGTCGCACGCGGTCCCGTTGGCGGCCGCGGGGTTGCTGCACGCGCCGCTCGCGGGGTTGCACGTGCCCGCGGCGTGGCACTGGTCCATCGCGGCGCACGTGACGGGGTCGCTCCCGACGCAGGCGCCCGCGCGGCAGGCGTCGCTCCGGGTGCACGCGTCGCCGTCGCTGCAGCTCGCGCCGTCGTCGGCGGTGTGGACGGCGGCGCCCGTCGCGGGGTCGCAGGAGTCGGCGGTGCAGGGGTTATGGTCGTCGGTCGCGGTGGGCGTTCCCGCGACGCAGGCGCCGGCGCCGTTGCAGGCCGCGGTGCCGTTGCAGAGGTCGACGGCGCCGCAGGCCGTGCCCGCGGGGAGGTTGCTGTGGGTGACGCCGCCGCCCGGGGTGCAGGCGTCGGCGGTGCAGGGGTTGTGGTCGTCGGCGTCGACGGCCGCCCCGGCGCACGTGCCGTTCGCGCACGCGTCACCCGCCGTGCAGAGGCTGTGGTCGTCGCACGACGCGCCGTTCGCCGCGTTGGGGTTGCTGCACGTGCCGTTCATGGGGTTGCAGGTGCCCGCGACGTGGCAGTCGTCGGCGGCGCGGCACGCGACGGGGTTGGCGCCCGCGCAGGCGCCGGCCTGGCAGGTGTCGGTCTGCGTGCAGGCGTTGCGGTCGTTGCACGCGGTCCCGTTGGCGAGCGCGGGGTTGCTGCACGCGCCGCTCGCGGGGTCGCAGGTGCCGGCGGCGTGGCACTGATCGGAGGCCGGGCACGCGACGTTGGCGCAGAGGTCGACGCAGTGGGCGGCGCGGATCGCGAGCCCGTCGCAGCAGCGCACGGTGCCGTCGTAGGGGGCCGTGGCGGGCAGGCAGGCCGTGGGACCGCAGTCGCCGTCGGGCGCGATCCGGTCGCCGGCGTGGCCGCTGTGCGCGTTGACGCACGCCGAGGTGGACACGCGGATGACCGTGATCGGGTTTCGCGCCGACCCGGTGGCGTGACAGACGGTGACCTTCCCGTTCTCGTCGAAGAAGTTGCACTGGTCGGCGGTCAGGTTGCTCACCGCGGTGCCGGGGGCGTCGGCCCCCGAGCAGCCCGCGTTCAGCAGCGCCCATGGCACGACCGCGAGGGCGTACCGAAACAGCGTCGGAGTCGATCGGGACAGTTTCATGGGTTCCTCTGGGGTGCTTCTCGGCGGGGGGATGGGGACGCTCGCGGCCGCGCGCCGACTTCGACGTCACGCGGTGCGCGAGCGGCGTCGGAGCCCCGCGCCGCGGCGGCCTCCTCGCGGTCCGACGGTCGCAGACTTCGCGCGCGGGGCCGATTGCACGCCGATATCAGCGCCTGTCCCCCGCGGGCCCGCCCCGCGCGGATGGATTCCAGCTCCTTCGGGAAGACCGTGCCGACGAACCCTTGTCCCCGTCCTCGCTCACGGGTGCAGCCACTCACGGAGGCGGTCGCCGGGACAAGCGCGTCAGCGCGCGGCCGCCACGGGGCGCACGTCGATGGCCGTGAGCGGCGCGTGGCCACTCGGGTCACGGGGGGCGCTGCGGCCCTCGAAGGTTCCGAGGTAGAGCCAGCGCGCGCCGGGCGCCTGCACGTCGCGCGGGACGGCGCTCCCCACGGGCCAGGCGCCCGCCATCCAGGTGAAGGGGACGGCGCCCTCGGGGAGGCCCTCGGCGCCGGCGGCGAGGCGCTCGCAGCGCAGGTCCGTCCGTCCGCCGCACCACGCGGGGGCCTCGCCGGCGCCGACGAGCACCCAGGCGGGCCCTGCGTCGTCGCCCTCCGCGGCCGCGATGCTCCCGGCGCGCGCCGTCGCGCGGGTCACGGCGAGCACACGATCGGACCAGCGGCCGCCGGGCAGTGGCCGCCGCTCGCGCGCCACGCGCAGGAACACCTGCCCCGCCCCGAAGGGGTACCAGCCCGTGGCGCCGAGCGGGGCGAGGGTGCGGTACTCCGTCGTTCCCTCTTGCACGACGCGCTCGCCCACCGGGCCGAGCTCCGCGAGCACACCGATCGAGGCGCCGCCGGGCGACCGTACCGGCGCCGCGTCGCTCCCGCGGCCCACGACGTAGGCCGCCGTGCTGGACTCCAGGGTCTCGGCGATGGTCAGCACCGTCACGGTCTCGACGTGGTGGTCGCCGCCCAGCGCGAAGTGCGCGTGCGCGCGGAGCCGCGGGAGCCCTTCGCCGCCCAGCGGCGCCGGTGGGGCGACGACGGTCCATCCGCCGGGGTGCGCGCAGGCGAGGACCGCGAGCGCGGCGTCGGGCACGTTGCGGTCGCGCACGATCGCGGCGCCGACCGGGGCGACGAGCGCGATGAAGGCCTCGCCCTGGAAGGGGACCGCGCGCATCAGCGAGAGCACCTCGTAGCCCTGGCGGCGCACGGCCGGGAAGAGCGGACCGAGGTCGAGCGCCCGGACGCCGGGCCCCGTCGGGGCGCCCACGCGTGGGTCGACGAGCGTGCCGTTGGACATCAGCGACGCGAGGGCGTCGTGGGCGTCGCCCGCGTAACAGGGGTCGAAGGCGGAGGCCCCGTCGGCGTCGACCGCGGCGGCACCGGCGTCGACCACGGCGGCGGGCGGCGCGACGGGCGGCGCGGCGGCGGGCACCGCGCGCGGGCTCGACGAACACGCCGCGAGGAGCACGATCACGGACCAACCGGGTGCGAGTTGCATCGGCGCGGAGTAGGGCGCTCCGGGGTGGTTGCAGTCAATCGCGCGGCGCCGTCGACTTCGTCGGTGACTCCCTGCGCCGAGGGGTTAGCGCTTATCCGCATGCATGGTATTCGCCGCGGCTCCTGTTATCGTCCGCGAGCGGGCGCGGCGATCCGACCTACGGCGGCGCGACAAAGAGGCCCCTTGCAATCTGATTCCCCTGACACCCGGCAAGATTCGCCGCGGAAACTGCGCCGGGTGCTCGTCACCGGCGGCGCCGGCTTTCTCGGTCAGGCGCTGGTGCGCGAACTGGCGGCGACGCACCTGGCCCTCGACCATCACCTGGAGCTCATCGCCTACGACCTGGCCGACGCGGTGGGAATGCCGACGATTCGCGGGGACGTCCTCGACCCGGTCGCGCTGCGCAACGCGCTGGTGGGCATCGACGGCGTGATCCATGGAGCGGTCGCTGTCGATTGGAGCGATCTCAACCGCGCGCACCTGGAGTCGGTCAACGTTGTCGGCACGCAGACGGTGCTCGATGCGTGCATCGCCGCCGGCGTGCGGATCTTCCTGCACACGAGCACCATGGACGTCCTCTGCGGTGACGGCGATGTCCGGTTGGCCACTGAGCAGACGCCATATCCACAACGCTTTCTGGACGCGTACGGCCAGACCAAGGCCGAGTCGGAGCGCCGCGTGCGCAGGGCGGCAACGCACCTCAGCACGGCGATCTTGCGCTTTTCAGCGATGTACGGCGAGGGCGATCCCTACAAGGTGCCTTCGATGGTGGCCGAAGCGCGCGCCGGGCGGCTGCTCTTTCGCATCGGCGACGGCACCGCGCACATGCAGCCCGTGTACGTCGGCAACGCCGCCAACGCGACGCTGCGCGCCATCGATCGCCTCTTCGCCGGTGACGTGACGACCATCGGCCGGACGTTTTTCGTCGCCGATCATGCCCCCGGCAACTTCTTCGACTGGATGGCGCCCATCATGGCCGAGATCGGCTACCCCCTGCCGAAGCGGCGTCTGCCCGCAGGCCTCGCGCGGCTGACGGGGACGGGCGCCGAGTGGTTCGCCCGGCGCATGGGCGGCCGCCCCGCGATCACCCGCTCGTCCGTGCAGGCGCTGTGCGAGACCATCACCGTCGACGACCGCGAGACGCGCAAGGCGCTCGGCTACCACCCCCCCTACTCCTATGAGGAGGCCGTGGCGCGCACCGTCCTATGGTTCAAGCAGCAAGCACACAAGAGCGACCGCGCATGAATGCTCAAGACCCGGCCGCTCGCTTTCCCCACCTGCACTTTCCGGATAGCTGGTACGCCGTCGCGTGGGCGCGCGAGGTGCCATCGGGCATCGCCGTCCCGCTGCGCGCATTCGGGGAGGATCTCGTCGCGTTTCGCAAGTCGGATGGCGCCGTGCAGGTCCTGGCCGCGCATTGCCCGCACCTGGGCGCCCACCTCGGCCACGGCGGCACGGTCGTCGGTGACGAGGTGCGCTGTCCGTTTCACGGCTGGCAGTTTGACGGTTCCGGGCGTTGCACGCGTGCCGCGAATGCGCGATCCGTCTCGCAGGCCACTGCCCTGCGAGCCTGGGTCACCCGCGATTTGCACAATCGCATCTGGATCTGGTTCAGCAACACCGACGCGCCGCCGAACTGGGACCTGCCGGAGACGCTGTTGAACCCCGACGTGCGCTGGAAGGTGGCGGGTCGCATCGATCGCAGCTTCCCATCCCACCCGCAAGACGTCCTGGAAAACGCGGCGGATGCGGAGCACTTCCGCTTCGTCCACGGCATGTCGGAGATTCTCTCCGCGGAGACGGCCTATACGGAGCATGGCCTGGCGACGCGCCTGAAGGCCCGCTCCAAATCGGACCGCCTTGGCTTCAAGGGCATTGTCTTCAACCTGGACATCACCGCCCGGGTGTATGGCATGGGCCTGCAGACCATCCATTCCGTGATTACGCACGACAGGCTGCCGTTCAGCCTGAGCACCATCGTCATCGAGGGCCTGGTGCCGCGTGAGGCGGGCCAGGTAGACCTCCTCATCGATATCCAGATGTCGGCGCTCCCGGTGCCGGGAGTCGACTGGCTGGCGCACCGGAGTTTTCGCCAGGCCGTGGTCGCGGATGTGGACTCCGACATCCAGATCTGGGCCCATCGCCGCTATCTCGCGCGGCCGCAATTGGTTGCGGTGGATACGGAGATCGGCGGTTACCGCCGTTGGGCCCGGCGCTTCTATCCGCAGCCGTCGCCGGGTGTGACCCGGGTTGAACGGGTCATCCCGACTTAATACTACCGCCGCAGATCGCCGGATTCCGCGGCGTGAACGCCTTTGACTTCTACACATCTCAGCGAGGGTGCAGCCCGCTGGGGTCGCTGGGGTTCGGGCGTTGGCCCTCACCCCAGGCAATAACAGGTCGGCGCCCCGGGCACTGCCCGGGGCTGTCGAACAGGAATCCACCGTGCGGCACGCCTTCGAGCGC
>JAQBQI010000569.1 GCA_028287085.1 Myxococcaceae bacterium | reverse complement strand
GACCCGGCCCGCGCCGCCCGCGCCTGGGAGCAGCACCTCGCGCAGACCCCCGACGACGCCCCCGCGGCGATGCGCCTCGGCGAGCTGCGCGCGCGGCAGGGCGACGACGAGGGCGCGGTGCGGGCGCTACAGGCGGCGGCGCGGGTCGAGGCCGGCGACGAGGTGATGGCGAAGCTCGCCGCGGGCATGTGGCGCCTCGGCTACCCCCACGCGTCGCGCTACTGGATCGCCCGCCTGCGCGACCGCTCGCCCGCGTGGCCGCTCGACCCGGAGGCCTACGCCGCGCACCTGCCGCGCGCGGAGGGGGCGGCGAAGCGCTACGCGGGCCGCTACCGCGTGGTGCGCGAGGCGGGGTCGGGCGCGACGGGCCGTGTGTTGGAGGCCGTCGACGAGCTCACGGGTGACTCGGTGGCGCTCAAGGTGCTGACGGTGAGCGACGACCGCAGCGCGGCCTTCGGGCGCTTCGTGCGCGAGGCCGAGCTGGCCCGCACGCTCGACGATCCGTGCCTGGTGCGCATGCGCGCGCTCGACCCCGAGGGGCCCACCATCGTCTACGACTGGATGCCCGGCGGGACGCTCGCCGCGAAGGTCGGGGCGATGTCGCTGCGGGAGGTGGGGCGGGTGACGCTGCGGCTGCTGCACGCGCTGGAGACGCTGCACCGGCACGGGGTGGTGCACCGCGACGTGAAGCCCAGCAACGTGCTCTTCGACGCCGCGGGGCAGGCGCGCCTCGGTGACCTCGGGGCCGCGCACCTCGGTGACCTCGGGGCAACCGTGACGGGCGGGCTCGTGGGCTCGCTGCCGTACATGGCCCCCGAGCAGATGACCGGCGCACCCGTCAGCGCGTCGACCGACCTCTACGCGCTGGGCTGCGTGGTCTTCGAGATGCTTGCCGGGCACGTTCCCTTCGGGGGCCCCGACTACATGGCGCAGCACCTCGGGGAGGAGGTTCCGCGGGTGACGGAGGTGTGCCCGCGGCTGCCGGCGGTCTTCGATGACGCGATCGCGACGCTCATGGCGAAGTCGCAGGACGACCGCCCGCAGGACGCCGTCGAGGCGCGCGCGATGCTGTCGGCGCTGCCGTGGGAGAGCGCCGACGAGCTGGTATTGGAGCGCCCGGTGCCGCGCAACGACCGCCGCTCGTCGGTGCCGCCGCCGCCGATGGACCGCGACGAGTCGCAGCGCGTGCGCGCCGCCGACGGCGGGTGGGAGGACGCGTTCACGGGGGTTCGCCTCGGGCGGGTGACGACCTTCCGCGGGGCGCGCGATCGGGTGCTGGCCTGGGCGCGCAGCGGGGCGCCGGAGCTACAGACGGTGATCGACGTCGAGCAGGGCGCGGCGGAGGACGTCTGGTGGCTCGCGGCGGTGAGGGCGGGGACGGCGATGCGGGAGGTTCCGCCGCTGGCGCGCGAGCGGGCGCTGCGGGCGCTGGAGGCGGTCGGGGTGTCGCCATTGGTGGCCGTCGACGTGGCCGTGGCGTGGGACGGGGTCGACGCGGTGGTGCCGCTGGCGGGCGCGCTCGCGGCGATGGGCGTCCACGCCGGGGTGGAGTGAGCGGGGCGGCGGGTGCGCGGACGAGCGCCCGCGGCGCGGACTGCTGGAGGTAACCGAAGCGGTGGGCTATTGATGCCGCCATGTTGCCAGTACGCACCACGCTCCTCGCGTTGACGATTCTGGGGCTGGTGGTCGAACCGGGGTGCGGCGCGAGCGGCAGCTACGGAACGTCCCCGGCGATCGACGGCGGGCTCCCGGCCGACGCCCCGGCGTCCGTCGACGTCGGCACGGTGGTGACCCCCGCGGTGTGCCTCACCGGCGCGCACTGCGTCGACAACTCCGACTGCACGAGCGGCAGCCGGTGCAACCTCGCGCTCGATCCCCCGGCCTGCGAGATGCTCTATTGCGGCACCCCGGGGACGGCCTGCTCCGACGACGTGTTCTGCGCAAGGAACTCGCGCTGCGTGGGGCCGCGAGGGACCTGCGCCGCGTGCACCATGTGCTCCGGAGAATGCATCCTCGATCTCTCCGCCGACCGGCGCAACTGCGGCGCCTGCGGCCACGCGTGCGTCGGCAGTCAGCAGTGCCGCTCCGGCGCATGCGTCCTCGCCTGCGACGCCAGGGAGTCCGCTTGCGGCGATCGGTGCGTCGACCTGCAGCAGGACTCACAGAATTGCGGCGTCTGCGGTCTGATCTGTGGCTCCGGCGAGGGCGGCACTTCGACCTTTACCTGTGAGCGCGGGGCGTGCTCGCACTTCGAGGGTGACCAACGCGTGGCGCTGCGCACGACGTGCGATTCGTATTGCACCCCACTCGGTCTGCACTGCGACGCGGCGAACAACACCGCCGTGTACGGGTTCCGCGACCCCTATACCCGGATGCTCATCCCCTGCGGATCCACGCCGCCGCAAACGACCGGCAGCAACGGCACCGGCATGGTGCTCGCGTACACGGTTTGCCAATGCCTGCCCGCGGGGAGGTAGGTGCTCTCGGCAACCCGCGCGTCGCCCGCACCCCGCCCGCCCCGACGCCAACCCCCTGACCCGAGCGTTGGGGCGACGGGGGAGGTCGCCGACCTCACCCTGCGCCGCCGCGCAAATCAGTCGATGCGCGGCGTGCCGCCCACCGTGAGCGGGTGGTGCTGCCGGTCGCGCACCATGTTCACGATGAAGAGCGCCAGCATCGCCCCGACGCCCGAGAACAGCACCGTCTGAAACGACAGCACCTGGTCGAGGTGTCGTCCGCTGAAGCCGAGGATGGAGGCGATGGCGCCACCCCCCGCGGCGCCCACCACGCTCGCCCCGAGGTTGACGGCGGGGCTCTGATCGGCGCGATCGGTCTTCAGTAGCGCGCTCGCGACGACGCCAATGAACATCCCCAATGCGACCCAGACTGCCAGTTGGATCATGACTCGGGCTCCTTCGGTGGAAGTGGTCGACCTGTCCTTTGATGAAGCTTGGGCCGTGCCGCCGGGGGGCGGCGCCGGAATCGCCGCACATTCAAGGCATCGCGCGTCGGAGAGCGGTGCGCGGCGCCGTGACAGATCGCCCCGCTGCCCGCGGTCGGCGGCACAGCTGGGGCACGAGCGCACAGCGGCCATCATGCAGACCGGCCACGACTTCATCGCCGCGTCTCCGCGGAGGTCGAGTGGCAGGGCGACGGTGCCAGACGAGCGGGCTTTTCGTGTGCTCGGGGACGGCCGGCTCGTGCCGTCGGGCTGAAGCCCGCGGCAACGTTGGAATCGGTGAGCCTCCCCCCGAAGTCCGCA
>JAQBQI010000565.1 GCA_028287085.1 Myxococcaceae bacterium | reverse complement strand
CGGCGTCCCGCCGCACGTCCGCGGCGGCGGGCGCGTCGCGGCGCACGTCGGCGGGCGTGTCGCGGGGGACGTCGCGCGGGGGCGCATCGAGCGAGGCGTCGAGCGGAGACGCATCGAGCGAAGCATCGAGCGAAGGGGCGTCTTCCGCCGGCGCGTCGGCGTCTTCCGGGAACTTCTGGTCGCTCGCGTCGAAGGTCTGGTCGGGGGCCGCGTCCTCGCCCGCGCCGTCGTCGGGGGGGAGGCCCGGCTCCGTCTCGCCGCAGCCCGCGAGGGCCGCGGCCCCGGTCACCAGCAGCAGCTCGCGTCGGGTGAGGGTCTTCATGCGGGCACGGTATCATCCGCGTCGGCGCGGGTTGACGCCGGGGGCGTCAGGCCCGAGCGGGTAGAGCCCCTCCCGATGCCCCGCCACGTCGTCTTCGTCGCCCCCACTCCCACTGAAGCCGCGATGCGCTTCGCGCGCGCCCTCGCGGCGCTCGACGACGTGCGCGTGCTCGGCGTCGTGCGCACCCCGCCGCCCGACGCCGCGCGCTACTACCACGACCTCGCCCGCGTCGACGACCCGACCGACGTGCGCGACATCCTCGCGGCGGTCGAGCTCCTCCAGCGCCGCTACGGGCGGCCCGACCGCATCGTCGGGGTGCAGGAGGAGCTGATGGTTCCGCTCGCGGCTGCCCGCGAGCACTTCGACGTGCCGGGCACGCGGCCGCACACCGCCCTGCTCTTCCGCGACAAGGCGCGCATGAAGGACGCGCTGCGCGCCGCGGGCCTGCCCGTCGCGCGGCACCGGCTCGTCACGTCGCCGCGCGACGCGGATGAGTTCGCCGCGGAGGTGGGCTTCCCGCTGATCCTGAAGCCCCCGGCGGGGGTCGGCGCGCGCGACACCTTCCGCGTGACCTCGCGCGACGCGCTCCGGCGCGCGGTGGCGCGGGTGAGCCCGGCGAGGCCCGTGCTCGCTGAAGAGATGCTGGTCGGCCGCGAGCACAGCCTGGAGACGATCACGGTGGGCGGCGAGCCGCGGGTGTGGTCGTGCTCGAACTACCTCCCCGGCTGCCTGGAGGTGCTGGAGACGCCGTGGATACAGTGGGCCTGCGTGCTGCCGCGCGCGCTCGACGCGCCCGTGTACCGGCGGGCGCGGGACCTGGGCTTCGCCGCGGTGCGCGCGCTCGGCCTGGAGGACGGCATGACCCACATGGAGTGGTTCGAGCGGGCCGACGGCAGCCTCGCGATCGGCGAGATCGCGGCGCGCCCGCCGGGCCCGCAGCTGTGCCAGATGACGGGCCTCGTGCACGGCATCGACCCCTACCGGGCCTGGGCGCGGGCGGCGGTCGACGGCGAGCTCGACGCGCCGTGGGAGCGCAGGTACGCCGCGGGCTGCGCCTTCGTGCGCGGCGTGGGGCGCGGGCGCGTGACGGCGGTGACGGGCGTGCGCGCGACCGCCGCGGCCCTGGGCGGCGCGCTCGTCGAGGCGAAGCTGCCGACGATCGGCGCGATGAAGCACGAGGGCTACGAGGGCGACGGCTACGTGGTCGTGCGCCACGCGAGCACCGCGGGGGTGCGGGCGCTGATCACCGCCGTCGTCGAGACGCTCAAGGTGCACTACGAGGCTTGAGCGACGGGCCCGCTCGCGGTGCCCCGCGTGCGGTGGAGGGGGGAAAGAACCGCAAGGGCGCAAGGGTCGCAAGGGTGCCGGAGGGACGGGCGGCAGGCGCTCGAATGGCGCGCATCGCGCTCGGGACGCCTCGGCCATCCCCACCGCCTCGCGCAGCCGACGCCACCGCTCTCCGTGCGCGCTCACTCCCCGCTGGGGGTGAAGCGCAGCCCGGCGCCCGTCACCGCCGCGCCGGGTCGGTCGATCGCCACGGGGGGTCTGCCGCCCCGGATGCCGATGGAGGCGACGGCGCCCGCCTCGGGCCCCACCGAGCAGTAGTGGAACTCCACCGCGCCGCCCTCCACCAGCCACGCCTGGAAGGTCGACGGGGCGCCCCCTCCGGCGACGACCGGCGCGGCGTCGGTCCACTCGACGGTGACGTGGCGAAACAGACCATCGACGACGCGCGTGCGCATCCCGCGGTTGCGATCGAAGAGGAGGCTCATCTGGAGCGGCGCGACGACGCGGGTGAAGGAGCGCTCCTCGGTCGCGGTGGTGAGCGTGAGGTAGCCCGGGTTGGCCGTGAAGGCGCTCACGGCCTCGCCGAAGAACGTGAACGCGAAGGGCAGCGTGCGCCGGGGGTACGCGGTCTGGCCGAGGTAGTCGGTCCCGAGGGGGAGGGGCTCGGCGGTCCGCATGTCGTCGCAGGCCGCGGCGATCGGGCTCACGCGGTAGGGCGGGCGGCGCGACGTCGTCACGAGGGTCACGCGCTGGTCGGCCGAGACGCTCGCGGTCGCGCCGAGCGCGACGAGGAGGGTGCGCGCGGCGGCGCCGGGGTTGGCCCAGTGCAGGATCCCGGCGGCGTCGCTCTCGGCGAGGCAGGCGGTGGCCTCGCAGCCGTCGAGCAGCGACAGCCGCGGCCGGCAACTGTCGGAGCCCGCGGGCGTGTCGGTGGCGCTCATGTCGAGCGCCGCGCCCGGCCCGACGGTGACCGAGTAGTAGAGCGACGGCCCCGCCGCCGTCGCGCCCGCGCAGCCCCGCGGAACGTCCAGGCCGTCGAGGATGCGCTGCCCCGTCAGGGTCGAGCCGTCGGCGAGGGCGACCGGCGCCGCGCACCGGCGGTTGGTCGCCGGGGCGGCCGTGGTGGCGCTGAGGGCGAAGCGCGGCCCCTCGGTGAGGGGCCCCCGCAAGGCGGCCTCCACGGCGCCCGCGATCACCACGGGGAGGTCGGCGGCTCCGGGGTTGGCGTAGCGGAGCGTCGCGACCCCGTCGTCGCCGCCCTCGGTGGAGGTGGCGAGGCAGGCGCTCGCGTCGCACGAGGCCAGCAGCGCGAGCGTGGGCGCGGGGCGCGCGCGGAAGTTGCGGCGCGCGGTGGCCACCAGCGTGCGGCCGGCCGGGATGACCGCCCGGTAGAAGAGCGCGGGGGAGAGGTTCGGCCCGGCGCACGCGGGCATCGGCGCGAGGGCGCGCGTAGGGTCCTGATCGATGAGGGCGGTGGCCTCGCCGAGGGCGACGGCGCCGGCGCAGGCGAGGTTGGCCAGGGCGGGCGTGAAGCCGACGGCGAGCCGGACGGGCTGCCCCTCGCCCTCGTTGGGCGAGAGCGCCAGCACGACGTCGGTCGCGGGCCCGTCGTTGATCCACTCGACGTCGAGGCTGGGATAGGTGCCGCGGGAGGGCAGGCACGCGCCGCCGCAGGCCGTGAACGCGCGCAGCGTCGAGCGGAACAGGGGCACGCCGTCGGCGGTCGTGCCGTGGGCGGTCATGAACGTGTGCGCCGGGACGCGGACGCGGTACCAGAGCGCCGGTTGCGCCGGGGCGCCGCAGGGGGCCGGGGTCTCGGCGCCTTCGGGGAAGTAGTTCCAGGCCTCGTAGGTGGGCGTGGGCAGCGTCGCGGCCGTGGCGCAGGTGCGCGACGACGGGACCGCGCGCAGCTCGTGCTGGAAGGCGACCGTGCGGCGCTCGCTGGGGCCGGTGATGCCCACGGCGTACGCGACCTCGCGGGCGACGGGGTCGGGGTTGAGCCACCAGAGCTCGTCGATGTCCTCCGCGGGCGCGCTCCGGGCGAGGCACGTCGCGGCGCCGCAGCCCGCGTAGAGCCGCACGAAGGCCCGCGCGCCCGCGCCCACCGCCGCCCGGACGTGCAGCGCCATCCCCGGGGCCACGGTGGTGCGCAGCCACGCGATCGACCCGCTCGCCCCGTCGTCGCCGGCGCACGCCGGGAGGGTCGCGGTCGCGGTGCCGACGTCGGCGTAGATCCAGCCGGGGTACTCGCCCGCGAGGACGGGGGCGACGTCGCAGCGCGCGCTGCCCTCGAGGGCCATGGAGACGTCCTCCCGATTGAGGACCGCGTCGGCGACGCCCGCGTCGGTGATGCCCGCGTCGGCATGGACTACGCCGGCATGGCCCGCGTTCTTGGCGGGATCGCCCGAGCAGGCCGCGCAGGCGAGCAGCGCCAGGGACGGGAGACCGACCGACGTCGACGGTGCACGCATGGGCGAGGCAGCGTAGACCCGGACGCGCAGCCCGGGCAGCGGGTGGCGGACGATCGGTGACGGCGCCACGTACGCGGTCGCCGCCGCTGCCCCCCTCATTCAAGCGGCCGGTGATCTTGTCCGTTCGCGCCGCCCTCGGTGCCGACGGGCTGAAGCCCGCGGCAACGCTGGGATCCATGAGGAGCCACCGAAAGTCCGCA
>JAQBQI010000563.1 GCA_028287085.1 Myxococcaceae bacterium | reverse complement strand
GGTGGCGGCCTGCGCGGCGGGCTTCGCCAACTGCGACGGCGTGGCGAGCAACGGCTGCGAGGCCAACCTCGCCAGCAACGCGTCGCACTGCGGGCGCTGCGGCGCCGCGTGCGGGGCGGGCTTCTTCTGCGCGGCGGGGGCGTGCACGCGCGACTGCGGCACGCTGGCCAACTGCTCCAACGTCTGCGTCAACGTGCAGACCGACCCGGCGAACTGCGGGGCCTGCGCGCGGGCCTGCACCTACGCCAACGCGTCGGGGGTGTGCGCCGCCGCGACCTGCGGGCTGGGCGCGTGCAACCCGGGCTACGGCAACTGCGACGGCAACGCGGCCAACGGCTGCGAGACCGACACCGCGGCCACGGTCGCCCACTGCGGCGGCTGCGGGCTGGCCTGCGCCCCGCCCAACGCGACGCCGCGCTGCGCCGCGGGCCTCTGCGCGGTGGCGGCCTGCAACGGCGGCTACGGCGACTGCGACGGGCTCGCGGCCAACGGCTGCGAGGTCGACGTGACCGCCTCGGTGCTGCACTGCGGGGCCTGCGGCAACGCGTGCGTGCCGCCGGCCAACGCGACGGCGGTGTGCGGGCGGGCGGGCTGCGGCTTCAACTGCGACGCGGGCTACTACCGCAGCGGGACGGCGTGCCTGGCGATCCCGGCGCCGCGGCCGGTGTCGCCGATGGCGACGGCGACGGCGACGACGCGGCGGCCGACCTTCGGCTGGGTCAACGCGGCGGGCATCACCGAGGCGCGGGTGCAGCTCTGCGTGGCGCGCTCGTGCGCGACCGTGGCGCAGTCCGCCGACGTGGCGGCGACGAGCTGGGCGCCGGCGGCCGACCTCGCGCCGGGCGTGTGGTTCTGGCGCCTCGCGGGCCGGGTCGGGGCCAGCGTCGGGCTGACGTACTCGCCGGTGTGGGAGGTGGTCGTGCCGCGCGTGAGCACGGCGGGGCGCGCGGGCTCCTTCGGCGCGCTCAACGACGTCAACGGCGACGGGTTCATGGACCTCGTCGTGGGCAGCGAGCGCGGCGAGTCGGTCTACGTGTACTTCGGGGCGCTGGGGGGATTCCCGAGCACGGCGTCGCAGACGATCACCGGGGTGGTGGGCAACAACCTCGGCTACGCCGTCGACGCGGCGGGCGACACCAACGGCGACGGCTTCGGCGACGTCATCGTCGGCCTCCCGGGCGCGAGCGCGGCGCGGGTCTACCGCGGGTCGGCCGCCGGCCTGGTGACCTCGACCTTCACGACGCTGACCGTGAGCAACGTGCTCGGCCTCGGCGGGTCGGTCTCGTGGGCGGGCGACGTCAACGGCGACGGCTACGGCGACGTGGTCGTCGGCGCCTGCTGGAGCGGCACGAGCTGCGCGTCGCGGGCCTTCGTCTTCGCGGGCACGGCCAACGGCGTGCTCACGACGCCGGTGCGCACGTACGCCTCGACCGAGACCAACTTCGGCCGGCGGGTGCGGGGCCTCGGCGTCGGCAACAACAACGACCTCTCCGACGTCGCGGTGGGCTCCGACAACGCGATCTCGATCTACTACGACGGCGCGGCCGCGCCGGGGGTGAGCATCCCGGTGACGGGTCTCTCCGACCTCGACGCGGCCTGGGACGTGAACAACGACGGCTACTCCGACCTCGTGCACTCCAACCGCACGGGCACCGCGGCGCCGCAGATGAACGTCTTCGTGCACCACGGCGGCGTCAACGGGTACCCGGCGGCCAGTTCGACCACCTTCCGCGCGATCGGCAGCTCGTACGGGGTCTTCGTGGCGGGCGTCGGCGACCTCGACGGCGACGGCTTCGGCGACCTGATCTACAGCTTCCAGGGCACCTCCGCGACGGTGCGCTTCGGCAGCGCCGCGGGCATCTCGACGCGCGCCGTGGCGCTCACGGGCAGCGGCACCACGGGCTACGGCCGCGGGGTGTCGCGCCTCGGCGACGCCAACCGCGACGGCTACAACGACGGGTGGGTGGGCGACCCCGACTGGTCGGGGGAGTTCCTGTGCAGCGACGACCAGCGGGTGCACCGCGGCGCGCTCGGGACGGTCGGCGCCGCCCCGAGCCAGCTCATCGTTCCCGTCGACAACGGCTGCCGCGCGTACGGGCCGTCGCTCTTCTAGCTCAGCGCTTGTGCTTCTGCGCCGCGGACATCTTCGCGGCGATCTGCGCGCCGCCGCTGGCCCGCGTGATCGCCGCGACGACGCCCGGCGCGACCGCGAAGAGCCCCGCCCCGAAGACCTGCTCGAAGGCCGCCACGTTCAGCTCGGGGTGGTTGGTGCGCACGCAGCGCATGACGGCGCGGGCGACGTCCTCGGGGCTGCGCGTCCCGGCGCCGGCGGGGAGCGCGACCTTCGTCTCGGCGAACATCCCCGCGTCGCGGATGAAGCCCGGGAAGATCGTGCTCACCCCGACGCCGTGGGGCTCGAGGTCGCCGCGCAGCGCGAGGGCGAAGCCGCGCATGCCGAACTTCGTCGCGTTGTAGAGCGACTGCCCCGCGGTCGCGACCTTGCCCGAGATCGACGAGATGAACACGATGCTCCCGCGCCGCTTCGCGGCCATGCGCTCGCCGAAGTAGCGGGCGCTCTGCACCGGCGCGCGGAGGTTCACGTCGAAGACCTTGTCGATCTGCGCGGCGTCGTACTCCAGCAGGTGGCCGCTGCCCGGCAGGGCCGCGTTGAGCACCGCGACGTCGACCTCGCCCGCCTCGGCGTGCATCCGGTCGAGGTCGTCGCGGTTGGCGAGGTCGGCCACGATGACGCGCGCCCCGGTCTCCCTCGCGATGGGCTCGAGCGCGTCGGCGCGCCGCCCCGTGACGATGATCTTCGCGCCCGCGCGGTGCAGCTCGCGCGCGATGGCCATGCCGATGCCGCCGTTGGCGCCCGTGATGAGCGCGACCGTGTCCGTGGTGATCTCCATGGACGCTGCGGGTACCCCAACGCGCCCCGCGGCCGCAAGCCGCGCTCCCCCGTTGCCCGCCGGCGCGCGGGGCGATTCCCCCGCCGCCGTCGTAGTCGCGTGGCAGCCATCTCGCGCATGATCCGCCGATGCGCGCGCGCGGCTCCGGGCGGGGCACCACAGGACTTCTCGTCGTTCTCACCGGTCTGCTCGCTGCGGCCTGCGCACCCAGACCCCCACAGACCCGCGGCCCGACGGTCGACGCCGACGGCCGCCTCGCGCGCGCGCTGCGACCGACCTGGAGCCCGTCGCCCGCCGCGACCGAAGCCTCCTTCGAGCTCTTCCAGCTCTCGCCCTACGTCTCCGCCGACGTCTTCCCCTTCGTCGAGCCCACCACCCGCGCGCTCCGCATCCGCCTCGCGCTGATCGAAGACGCGGCCCACGTCCGCGCGCTGCCGGTGCGGCACAACTTCCAGGCGCTCTACGGCTCGGGCTTCCTCCGGCACAACCCCGTGGGCAACGACCTCGACGCGGAGTTCGGCGTCCACCTCGGGCCCGTGCGGCTCACCGTCGGCCGCGAAGCCGACGCCGCCGGCCTCGTGCTCGACCGCATGGAGCAGTACCTCCAGGTGCTCCACCACGTCTTCCTGTTGCAGAGCTCGCCCGAGCTGTCGGTGCACAACTTCCGGCTCCTGCGCGACGGGCGCTGGCACGACCGCGGGGCCCTCGCCCGGCGCATGACCGCCTCCTTCGTCGACGTCGCCGCGCGCCGCCCGCACGCCGTGCTCGTCGACTCGCTGCACGGCCTCCGCGTGCCGACCGTGCTCTCCGCCGACGAGAGCTACGTGCACGAGACGACCCGCATCGAGCTCTTCTCCAACGGCGTGCGCACCGTCGACTGGATGACCCCGGGCATCCGCGGCTTCCAGGTGATGTTCCACTGGTACCTCGACCTGGAGATCGTCGACGCGCAGGGCCGGGTCGTCGCGCGCATCCCGGAGTTCGCGGTGCACCCGACCTTCGTCCCCTCGGGCAAGGTGCTCGCGCCCGAGGAGAACAGCCTCGGCACCGTGCCCATCGACCGGGCGTCGGCGGCCTTCGTGTCGAGGGTCGTCCTCGGCGACGCGCGCGTCATGCGCGACGAGCGCCTGCGGACGGCGGAACTCCTCCTCGCCGAGGTCGACCGCACGCTGGCCTCGGGCGACCCGCTGAAGGCCCTCAAGCGCCTGCACCAGGCGGGTGACGCGCTCGAGCCCGCGCTCCCGCGCGACGTGGTCGAGCGCCTCGCGGCGCGGCTGCGGCAGACGCTCTTCGACCCGCGGCTCGTCACCTGCGGCGAGGTGGGCAAGCTCGCCGAGAACGCCCGCACCGTCTTCCGCATCCCGCCGCTGCTGGCGCTCTACACCGAGAGCTACGACCTCCAGCGTCTGCTGCTGAGCCTGTCGCTCGGCCTCCAGCGCGGGCGCCGCCTCGACGCGCTGGCGCCCGCGCGCGCCGACGCGCTGGTCGCCCGCCTCGGCACGCTCCGCAACGGCCTCACGGGCTTCCCCCCGGCCGCGCAGCGCGCCCTCGCGGCGACGCTGCTGGGCGAGGTGCAGGCCTTCGCCGAGGAGTGCGAGACGGCCGCGATGCCGCCCCGCGCCGAGGTCGTCGCGCTGCACGCCGCGATCAGCGGGCGCCTCGTGCAGGCGGGGCTGCGGCCGCTGCCGGTGTACGGGATGCCCGACGGCACGCTCGGGGTCCTGGCCGCCGACCTCGGTGGCTTCGCCCCGCTGGGATTGACCGCCGCGGTCGTGGCCGCCGGCGCGCCGGCCTTCGAGTACCGCGTGATCGCGCCCGCCGACGTGCCCCGCGACAACCGCCAGCGCCCCGTGGATCCGTCGACGACCCTCTGGCTGCGCCGCGCTCCGACCGCGGCGGAGGAGGCCTCGTGGCGCGCGCTCAACGACGCGATCGAGCGCGACGACGAGCGCTTCGTGCGCGTGTCCGACCCCGACGCCGGGCTGCGACCCGCCGCCGAGCGGGCCTTCGCCGGGCGCTTCGGCGCGGCGGGCGAGCGCGCCTGGGACCGCTCGCGCACCGGCGGCGACGCGCTGCTGTCGCTGCTCCTGG
>JAQBQI010000561.1 GCA_028287085.1 Myxococcaceae bacterium | reverse complement strand
GCAGGAGCAGGTCACCCGCGACGGCGACCGCGCGCACTTTACGGGCGCCGTAAAGCCCGGCGCCAGCGTGCACCGCGCCGGCAGCGACCTCGCCGCGGGCGCCACGGTGCTCGCTGCGGGCACGCGGCTCACGCCCTTCCACGTGCCCGCGCTGGTGGGCGTCGAGGCGCTGCGCCTCCCGGTCGCCCGCCGTCCGGTGGTGTCGATCGTCCTCACCGGCGACGAGCTGCGCGACGCCGGATCGCCGCCGCGCCCCGGCCTCATCGTCGACGTGCTGGGCCCCTCGCTCGCGGCGCTGGTGACCTCGTGCGGCGGCCTCGCGCGGGTCGAGCCCACGGTCGCCGACGACCGCGACGCGGTGCGCGCGACGGTGCGCGCGGCGCTGCGCGGCGCCGACGTCGTGCTGACGGTCGGCGGGGTGAGCGTGGGCGACCGCGACTTCGTGCGCGACGCCCTCGAGGCCGAGGGGGTCGCCCTCGACTTCTGGCGGGTGGCGATCAAGCCGGGCAAGCCGCTGTGCCTGGGCCGATCGCGCGACGGCGTGCGGGTGCTCGGCCTGCCGGGCAACCCCTCCTCGGCGCTGCTCACCTTCGTGCTCTTCGGCGCGCCGCTGCTGCGCGCGCTCCAGGGCGACCGCCGGCCCTCGGCGCCCCGCTTCGAGGCCGCGCTCGCCGGCTCGATCGACCGCGCCCCGGGCCGCAAGGAGTTCGTGCGCGTGGCGCTCGACGCGTCGACCCGCCCCCTGCCGACGGCCACCGCGCTGGGCAACCAGCAGTCGGGGGCCTTCACCTCCTTCGCGTGGGCCGACGCGCTCGTCGAGATCGACGCCGAGGTCGCGCACCTCGACGCGGGCGCGTCGGTGCGCTGCTTCCGGCTCCAGGACGTCTGACCGATGGCCGACCACGTCACCGTGCGACTGCTGTGCTTCGCCGCCGCGCGCGAGCTCGTGGGCGCGGCCGAGCTCGCGTGGACGGTGCCCGCGGGGGCGACCGTGGCGGCGCTGCGGGCGTCGTTGTTCGCGCGCTACCCCGCGCTGGCGGGGCACGCGCGCTCGCTGCGCTTCGCCGTCAACGGCGAGTACGCGAAGGACGATCGGTTGTTGGGGGCGGGCGACGAGGTGGCGGTGATTCCGCCGGTCGCGGGCGGGTGACGGGTCTCAGCTGGCGACGGCGAAGATCGCTTCGATCTCCTGCTCGATCTGCGCCTCGGTGATGTGTCGGGCCATCGCGAGCTCCTTGAAGAGAAGCCCGCGCGCCTGGTCCATCAGCCGGCGCTCGCCGTAGGAGAGGTCTTTCTCGCTGCGGAACTTGATGCGGTACAGGTCGCGCAACACCTTGGCGACCTCCTGCGGCGAGCCGCTCTTGATCATCTCGTTGTAGGCGCGCTGGCGGCGGTTCCAGGGGCCCGCGCCGACGGCCTTGTCGGAGGTCTTGAAGACGTCCATCACGGCGTCGGCGTCGACCTCGGACATCACCCCGCGCAGCCCGACCGAGTCGGAGGTCTGCGTCGGGACCATCACCCGCATCCCCGTCTCGAGAATCTTCACGACGTAGAAGGCCTTCGACGATCCGGCGATCTCCCGTCGCTCGATGCCAGTGACCTCACCCAGCCCATGGGCCGGGTGAACCGCGTTGTCTCCAACCTGGAAGCTCGATTGCATCCCGCTTGTACCTCCGCGCACAAACCATCGCTGCGATACGCACGGTGAGCGTACCGCCATCGGGTCACTACGGCTCTTCTAATCTCGTGAGGCAGAGCACCGTCGCCGTGCGACTGGTGCGGGTCGCCTCAGCATCACCGCAGCCTGAAGGAGCTATCACGCCGAACGCATTGCGTCAAAGTTCCTGGCGGGTGGGCGAGCCCACCGTGCCGCGCGCGAGCGACACCAGCGCGCGCAATCCCCGCCACGGAATCACCAGCGCGCCGCGCCAGGTCTCGCCCTCGTGCGACCACGTCGCGGCCTCGGCGTGGAGCCAGTCGTCGGCCCCGACGGCCCCGCCCATCGGGCTGAGCGAGACCGCGTCGAGCAGGCGCGTCATACGGGCCGGGGTATTCGCCGGCAGCGGACCGGCCAGCACCAGCGTGACCCGTACGCCCTCGGCGACCGCGTCGGCGCGCAGCTCGGTCCATCGCAGGCTCGCCGTGAGGGCGGCGGTGGTCGTGTCGTCGAGCTCCTCGGGCGCGCCCTCGATGTGCCAGCGGATGAGCTCCGCCGGCTCGGCCTCACCGCCGGCCGGACGGTCGAGCACCGGGTCGACGAGGCGACCGTCGCGCTCCGAGCGCGCGAGCAGCCCGCAGACGGCGTCGACGGCGACCGCGACCGGACGCTCCCCGAGGCTGCCCTCCACGCGCTCACGCCCCGTCCCCGCGCCGCCGCGCCGCCGCGGCGGGAGCATGCGCTCCCAGTGCAGGTCGACGATGCGTCGTGCGTCGAAGGATCCCGCGGCGAGCACCACGCTGGCCTCGCCGCGGTCGACGAAGAGCGCCCGCTCGACCGTGCGCGGATCGACCCCCGCGCGCTCGGCCTCGGCCACCAGCGCGCGCTCGCCCGCGTCGCGGGTGAGCTCGC